>CBIHQF010000489.1:0-3593 GCA_966211665.1 uncultured Pseudomonas sp.
CATCACCGTGTTGGCCAGGCGCATCGAGCCACGCTGGTTGGAGACGATGGAAGAAGGTTGGGTAACGTCGTTTTCCCAGAGCGCACCGACCATCATGTAGTTCTGCCACACCGACATCGGGCTATCGCTGCCCAGGGCGGTGAGGAAGCCCTGAATTTGCGCGTTCATGGAATCGATGATGGCGATGTTGTCGGCGCCTTCGTGGTCGCTCGGGTCTGTGCCATCGTGGAACACCTGGCAGATTTCCGAGGCGGGGCCGGTGATGCTGGTGGCAGGCGTGGCGGCGTTGAATTTGCAGGCCCCGGTGATGGTTGGCAGTTGCTCGACGCAGGCGGCGCTGGCGAACGACCAGCCGGACGCCGGCGCAGTGCCGGGATTTGAACAGTCAGGGGCGTTGCTACGGTGCTCGAAGGTGACCCAGATGAACTCCGGGTGCAGGGCGGTGGCGATGACCATGTGGAAACCGACCATGCCGAGCAGTTCGGTACCGGGCACGTTGTCGATATCCGCTTCCATCCAGAAGTAGCTGGCCTTTTCCGCATCGGTGATGACGCGCCAGGCGGTCTTCAGCTCGGTGGTGCCGGCGGGAAACTGCGGTGCCGACTGGATCTGCCCGACGTCGCAGAGGTTGCGGCTGAAACGCACGTCGTAGAACACCACATTGCCGTTCTGGTCGTAGATGGTGTCTTCGCCACCGGCCTGGCCGATGCGCTCGGGGATGACGAACGGGGTGTTGGCGTCCTGGGGCTTCTCGACGCGCACGAACACGGCTTTCTGCGGTGCGTTGGCGCCGCAGGAATCGCCTTCGAGTTGCAGGATCGGGTAGTCGGCCGCGACTTCGAAGTTGCGCAGGCTGGCGTCGCTCTTCGATGGGCTGACCAGGTCGAAGAACCATTGCCAGCTGAATTGGTAGAAGTCGCAGAACTGCGCATTGCTGCCGTTGGGGATTTCGCTTGGCGGGTTGGGGCTGGTGATCCAGCTCGAGCTGGCTGGGCAAACCGGCGTGGCGGCCATGACGTTCCTGGCGCCGAGCGAGGCGAATAGCAGCAATAGCGATAGAACGGTGAATCTGATCAGGCTTGGGTTATGCGTGCGGCTCATTATTGTTATCTCCATAGGTGAACGAAGCATCCGATCGGTAAAGCGGCGTTGGCGGATTTCAGCTGCGTGGGTGGGTCCTCCAGGGCGTGGTCGTTGGCGGCGCGAGCGCCGATAAAAGGCAGGTGGGCACGAGGTTCCGCCATTGACTGGCGGAGCGGGCGGAACGAGCGATGCGGAGTCGAAGCGGTCAGTGGCTGTGGCTCCTGCCGGCGGGTGCTCCCTGCGGTAACTTGACGCTAGAAGAGCCCCCGGCACTTGGCAAGGAGAGATATCGAGTCGCCCGCGGATATTTTTCGGGCGACCGAGGGGGTGACTGGGCGCCCGCCCGAATAGGACCAGCGCCCGCACGGTTACGCCGGCATTCGTTCGAACACCAGAGCTTTCAGTCCGCCCTGCGGATCGATATCGGCGAACTCCGGCGGGTTGTCCAGACGCCGCACGAAGCGCAGCTCCGGGGCATGCTCGGCGACGCCCTCGATAAGAAAGTCGCTCCCTATCTGCGGGTCGTTGACGCAGGCCAGCACCTGGCCCCGCTCGGTCAGCAATTCGGGCAGGCGGCGAAGAATTTTCCGGTAGTCCCGGGTCAGCACGAAGCTGCCCTTCTGGAAGGATGGCGGGTCGATGACGATCAGGTCGTAGGGCCCGTACTTTTTAACCTTGCTCCAGGACTTGAACAACTCGTGACCGAGAAAACTCACCCGGCTCAGATCATGCCGATTGAGGCGATGGTTGTCGCGACCGCGGCTGAGCGCGGCTTTAGCCATGTCCAGATTGACCACCTGGACGGCGCCGCCGGCGATGGCCGCCAGCGAGAAGCCGCAGGTGTAGGCGAACAGGTTGAGCACGCGCTTGCCTTCGGCGTTGGCCTGCACCCACTGACGACCATGGCGCATATCCAAAAACAAACCGGTGTTCTGATTCTTGCCCAGGTCCAGCTTGAAATGCAGGCCGTGCTCGCTGATCGGCCATTGCTCCACGGGCTCGCCGAGCAGCCATTCGCCGGGGCTGTCCGGCAGGTAGCGGTGTTGCAGCGACAGACCGTGGGCCTGGCTCCGCTGCCAGGCCGGGGATTGGCCAAGCGCCGTCAGCATGCGCTTGAGATCCTCCAACTCGGTCGGCTCCGGCTGGCGGAACAGCGCCACCAACAGCACGCCGTTCAGCCAATCGACGGTGATCTGCTCCAGCCCCGGCCAGCAGCGACCACGGCCGTGAAACAGGCGACGGGTTTCCTCCGGGGCGGGGCTCAGGGCGTCGAGCAGATGCTGTTGCAGGGTGGCGATGGCGCTGGGGTTCATGGCGATCTTAGGCGGTGACATGGGCAGACGGGCATTTTAGATCGATTGGTACGGCACAGGGGCGCGCGATCCCAGGATCGCTTGCTTCGATGATTTTCATCGGAAATCGCACTTGGAATCGCTTGCGCCGAGCCCCTAGCATGGCCCGCATCATCAATCACCGCATAAGGAACCGCCATGCATATCGAAGAAGCCATCCGCAGCCGCCGCGCCGTCAAAGGTTACGACGCGAGCTTCAGCCTCAGCCAGGAGACCAAGGACGAGCTGCTGCAACTGGCATTGCTCGCGCCCTCGGCATTCAACCTGCAGCATGTGCGCTTCGTCGAAGTCAGCGACCCAACGTTGCGCCAGCAAATCCGCGAGGTGGCTTGGGGCCAGGCGCAGGTCACCGATGCCTCGATGCTGGTGGTGGTGTGCGCCAAGCTCGATAGCTGGGAGCAGGACGTCGGCCGCGTCTGGCAAGGCGCGCCCGAGGAAGTGCAGGCCTATATGGCCGGCGCCATCGACGCCTACTACCGCGACAAGCCGCAGGTGCAGCGCGACGAAACCATGCGCAGCTGCGGGCTGATGGCGCAAACCCTGATGCTCGCCGCACGCGGCAAAGGCCTGGATTCCTGCCCGATGGATGGCTTCGATTTCGACGCCGTGGCCAAGCTGATCGACCTGCCGGACAACCACGTGATCGCACTGATGGTGGCGGTCGGCAAAAAGACCGTCGAACCCAAGCCGCGCATCGGCAAGCTGCCGTTCGACGAGGTGGTGATTCGCAACAAGTTCTAAAAGCCGTTGTTGCGGCCTTAGGCCTTAGTAGCAGCGCAATCCGGGACTCTGCCATCCCGGATTGCGCTGCGCTTATCCAGGCTACGAGCCTGCAGAACAAGGCGGTATCTACAAAAGCGCCATCGCTGAGCGCCTGTGCCCCCTTCCTCGATCCGATCCCCGCGCCGCCACGGATAGGCTTAGCGCATAGATCGATGCGTGTAAGCCAAACACCATAGTCATTTAGCGCGGATCACCTACAGCGTCATGGCATATCGCTACTTTATGCCGAGGCACAGTGCCACTATTCTGTGTGACATAGCTCACGGATGAGGCGTCTATGACGTACTCCTCCCCCCTCGTCATAGGCAGTAGAAGGGACCCGATTATGGACGAACAACGCAAACTCGAAGAACACCGCAAACTCCCCGAACTTCG
>CBIHQF010000490.1:0-3586 GCA_966211665.1 uncultured Pseudomonas sp.
GAATGCATCCGGGCGAAGCGCGCATTGGTAGGGAGGACATGGCGCAGCCTTGTCCGCCGCTGGCATCCGGATGGCGGACAAGCCTTCGGCATGTCCGCCCTACGATGCTGTGGGCCTTGCACAAATAGGATCTACCAGAGCGGTGTTAGTCACGGGCGGGGGCAATCCGCCTGCCCTGGCGGGTTTCACCCGCCCTACGAATTCGTAAGCGTTGCGAATAAACATAGGATCTACGGGCTGGGACGCCGCGTAACCCAACAAACAGGCGCCGGGATCATCAGGCACCACTGCGCGGCAACCAGACGATCATCACCGCGCAGAACACCGTCAAGCCGATGCAGAACCACATGAAACGCCGTTGCCGGCGTTCGCCGGTTTGTTCGGCATGGGCTGGCAACGGCATGCCGCAATGACCGCATTCGGCTGGTTGCGGCGGCTTGTTCGGGGTGGGATTGTCGCGTTGGCAATACAAACACTGGGGCATAAGAAGGTCGCTCGTCGTTCATCAGCGAAGGCGCAGGGCAGGGCGCTTATTCGAACTGTTCCAGGCGCGGACGATCGAGTACAGCGATCAGCCGGCCTTCCTGGGTGATGACTTCTTCGTCGATCAGCCGACGGATGATTCGCGAGAAGGTCTCCGGCTTGATCGACAGGTGCCCGGCGATCAGCTGCTTGGCCATCGGCAGTTCGAAGCTGTTGCCGCCATCCGGCAGGTGCGCGAGCTGGGTGATCAGGTAGCGCACCACACGGTGGGTGGCGTTTTTCAGCGACAGGGTTTCGATCTCGTTGACCCGTTGGTGCAGGCGCACGCAGAGCTTGCCGAGCAGAGCGAAGGTCAGCCGGCTATTGCTTTGCAGCAGGCGCATATAGGTGCTGTTGGCGATGCGATAAAGCTGGGTCGGGCACAACGCCTCGGCCGAGGCCACGTAGTTGGGCGTGTCCATCAACATCATGGCTTCGGCGAAGGTCTGCCGATTGCCGATGACTTCGAAAACCTTCTCCTGGCCATCCGGCGTCAGGCGATAGATTTTCACCGCCCCGGCGATCACGAAGTAAAACGCATTGGCCGCTTCGCCCTGGCGAAACAGCGGCTCGCCCTTGTCGACGCTGAGCAACTGGCTGGTGCTCATGAGTTCGTCCATCTGCTCTTCGTTCAACGGTTCGAACAGGTGATGGCTGCGAAGGATCTGGTGATGTACGCGGTGAAGCACCATAAAAAGGCATCCTGAGTAGATCGAAAAGGCGGATTAAAGAGCCTGCTGCGCGCTGTTATCGGAGTAACCGCTATTGACCGTGCTGAGGGCGAAACCGCTGGCCAGCGCGAGCGTCGAGGTGAGGACGAGAAACCAGAGCAGCGGCTGGATGAGTTTTTTCATGATTGGTCTCCCAGGCGGAGGCCGAGATCGCGACGCATTGCCTGACCGCGTAAGCGGCGATCGCCGCTGCGGGAGGTCAGTAGATCGGCGGCGTCTTGCTGGGAGCTGGCAAGGGTGAGATCGATCGGGGCGGAGGACATAAGGCTTGCTCGAGAGTGAGGATACTCTGTGTTCAGCAAGGCCTATGCCAAATTCAAACTATTGATTTAAAAGGGTTTATATCCTTCATGGTTATAAATACCCGGTCTTGATGATGGTTCTAATGACCATTGAGGGTGATTTTTACCGGGCCGCCGACAAGGCCCTGGGTTCGTCGCTGGCCGGGTGACCGAGGTCGCTGGCGATGATCGTTTGCATGTCCTCGAACAGTGCCTCGGCTTCTTCCGCGCTGCAGTCTTGCCGGTAGCGTTTGCGCAGGCCATAGCTGTTGAGCGTGATATGGCGGTCGGCTTCGATACCGTGCTGCGCCAGGCAGGCCTTGACGCAATGCAGCGGGCAACCATCGATAGCGAGGATCGGCCGCCCGGACTTGGCCTTGTTCACCAACGCCGCGACATGCCCGCCGACCCCGGCGATGCAGGACATTTCCGCCAGGCCGGCACGGTCCAGGCGCACGGCCAGGGTGTTGGCCAACTGCGCCACGTTGGAACAGCCCGAGCAGGCATAGACAAGCGGTTGGGTTGGCGCGGACATGGCGTGCTCCCTTCGGCATCAACAGGGTTCCAGATTATGGCGGAGGCTCAGTGGCTGGCGTTGATCAAAATCAAGACGCGCCTATGCCACTGGTTTGCCTCGTAGGAGGCGCGACCTCGCGGCGAATGCAGCCCGCGGGGCTACCCGCCTCAACTCCATCCCCAGAACTGCAACCACCAGCCATAGCCGACCCCGGCCGCGCCCAGCGCCAGGCAACAGAACGCCGCGAGCCGTTGCAAGCCGCGCGCGCCATGCCGGCAGAGCACCTGCCAGCCCAGCCACAGGCTCCAGACGATGGCGACGGCGAGCAGGCCCGCGCGGGCCGGTTGCACCCAGGCCAGGGCCAGGCCCTCGTAACGCAGCAGTTTGACGGTGGTGGCGCTAAGGCCAAGGAACAGCCCGCTGGCAGCGAGCGGAATCAAGCTTAAAGCAAGGTGTTCGAAGACATTACCGGTACGCGACACCAGCAAGGCCGCGGCACGCAGCAGCAGCCACAGACCGCCGCCGAGCAGCAGTGTGCTGGCCGCCAGGTAAAACAGGATCAGCAGGCCATCGAGCCAGCTGAACAGGTCGTTGGCCTGCGGGTAGTGGGTCAGCAGCCACCAGGGCGCATCGGTTTGCAGCAGCCGGTAACTGTCGTGTTCGACCAACCAGGTCGCCGAGGCTTGTTTCAGGCTGACGAACCAGGGGCTGAGTGTCCATTGAAAGGCGCCCATGGCCAGGCCGATCACGCCGAACAACAACAGGCGGCTGTCCCACTGGCCGGCGTGCTGCGGGCCGACGATCAGCACCTCGGCGTTGGGCGAACGCGCACTCAGTTGCACCGCGCCGCGTTGCCCGCTGCAACGCCCGCAGGCATGGCAATCGGCGGCGCCACGCATGCGCCGGATATCCAGCAGCGGTGCGCAGTTGGGCGGTGGCTGGCGTGGCGGTGGATTGTCCAACCAACGCTGTTCGTCGACCCGGTAATGCATGGGCGCCAAACGGGCGAGCAGGGCGAACACGCCGCTGACCGGGCACAGGTAGCGGCACCAGACGCGCTTGCCGCGGCCATAGAGATAACCCACCAACATCGCCGCCAGCGTCGAGCCGCCGAGAATCAGCAAGGCCGCCTGGGCGTAGTCGTACACGCTGATCAACTGGCCATAAACAGTGGTGAGGATAAACGCCAGGGTCGGCCAACCGCCCCAGCGAATCCAACGCGGCGTGCCGCGCCCCAGGCCACGCCAACTGATCCATTCGCTGAGCGAGCCTTCGGGGCAGAGCACGCCGCACCAGAGCCGGCCGAACAGCACGATCGACAGCAGCACGAACGGCCACCACAGGCCCCAGAAAACGAATTGGGCGAGCAGCGTCAGGTTATCGAGGATGCGCGCCTGGCTGGACGGCAACGGCAGCAGCGCCGGCAGCACCAGCAATAGGCCATAGAAGGCCACGACCGCCCATTGCACCGCGCGAATCAGCCGAGCATGGCGGCGCAGCGCATCGCCGAGCCCGCCCAACAAGCCGTTCAGCTG
>CBIHQF010000491.1:0-3582 GCA_966211665.1 uncultured Pseudomonas sp.
TTGCTTTGTGTTGAACATCGTTATGCTCGGGCAAATCTTCAATATCACCCCGTCCGACAAGGCCTTGCTGCCCTGGGCGGCTTATGCGCTGTTGCTGGCCTATGTCTGCAGCGCGCGGCTGTTGTTGGCCGCCGGCATTGTCTGTCTGCTGGCCTTTATCGCCGCGCGCGTCGGTACCTGGGGCGGGATCTACTGGCTCGGTTTTGGTCAACGCCCGGAGAATTTCTTCCCGGCGGCCTTGCTGATTTTCGTCGTGCCGCTGTTGATCGGCCAACGCCGCTTCGATGGTTTCAGCGTGATCTACCGGGTGTTCGGCCTGCTGGCGTTGTTTTTACCCATGCTGGTGTTGGCACACTGGGGCGCTGGCAGTTATCTCGACTACCCGATAAGCCGTATCGAAGCCGCTTACCAGTTGCTCGGCTTCGTTGTCGCCGCCGCGGTCATCTGGCTCGGCGTGCGCCACGACTGGGCGGATGTGGTGAATACCGGCCTGACCTTCTTTGTGATCTTCCTCTATACCAAGCTGTTCGACTGGTGGTGGGAGAGCATGCCCAAGTACCTGTTCTTTCTGGTGCTGGGGCTGACCGCGGTGCTGATCCTGCTGATACTGCGTCGTCTGCGTAGCGGCCATGGATTGCTCGGAGGTAGCGCCCAATGAACTGGACACGCACCCATTCCCTCATCTCGGGCCTTGGTTTGATTGTGCTGGTTAACGCCATCGCCCTCGCCGGCGTCGCCTGGAACCGCAGCGAGCCCGCCGACAGCCGCTTGCAATTGTCCGAGCGCGAGCTGAGCGACAACTATTCCTACTGGCGCAAGGAAAACAACGGCATCGCCCTGCGCCTGGACTATCGCTGGCCGCGTAGCGCATCTGACGACAATCGCTATATCCACTTCAACGCCGAGAAAATGGCCGAGTTGGGTTTCCGTGTGCCAAGCGAGTTGAACGACGACAGCGTGGAGCGTTATCGACGCCAGCTGGATCGCGACGCTCTCTTGGTGCTGGAGCTCGACGGCCCGAGCTATCGGCGCGAATTGCAACTGGCACGCGAGCATCATGAAACCAGCAAACAGCTGCATGAGCTGGCGCCAACCAACGAAAAACTCGAGCGCGAAGCGAAAGAGGCACGCGAGGCGCTGGAGCATGAGCAACACACTGCCAGTCGCTTATTCATAGTCGACGCCGGGCTGGATCGGCACAGCCTGCGCACGCGCTACCCCGACCGCCAACGCTATGCCATCGTCCGCGGCAAAGTGCGCGTATCAACTTGGTTTAAATCCAATTGGCAGATCGGCGGCCATGCCGACGTCCCTGGGGCTCGCAGCATCCAACTGCCACAACGCTGGCACGCCACATTCGACAGCCTGCCGCGGCGCCAAGAACAACCCGTTCGGCCCTATGCACGCCAAAGCAAAGTGTTCAGCGCTGAGGTCGCCTTTGGCAAACGTTTGGAGCCTTGGTTTGTCCAGCTGCAAGCGAGGCAGCCGTAGCCAGGCTCAGTCCCCCAACGGCGCCGCCCGGATCATGCGGGTGAACCCCAGGCCAACCAGAAATGCCGCGCGGGATTCGGGGTGCTGGTGCGCCTGTTGTTTTATCGCGGGAACCAGTTCGCTTTTAATATCCAGCCGCGGATAGCGCTCGAGGGTGGCTGCGATGGCGTGCGGGTCCAACTGGCGGATGCGCGCGCCTATCACGTCGAGGGCGGCGCCTTCGTGCAGCAGGTGCGCTTCGGCGCCCTGCCCCAGGCTGACGCGTACGTTCAGGTGCAGGGAAATCGCCTCCGCCAGCCGTTCGCTGCGTTCCGCCTCCCAACCCAGTTGCATGGCGAAGCGCTGGGCGGCCCGCGCGCCTTCGACGGCGAAGCAGACGCAGCCGGGTTCCTGGCAGGAATGCGCGGCGGTCAATCCCAGGTCATGCAGGGCGCTGGCGACGAACAGCAGCTCGGTGTCGAACTTAATGTTGTCGACCTGGGCGAGCAACGCGGCCCAGACATAGGTGCGCAGGCAGTGGTTGAACAACCAGGGCGCGCTGAGCTGTTGGCAGTGTTCGCTGGCACGCAGCGCGTCGGGCGAATCCGGCAGGCGAATGGTCGTCAGGTCGATGCGCGCCGCCGCGCCATCGCCGAAACCCAGTTGCCGACGCACGCGTTCCGGCAGTCGGCCGAGGCGCGTCAGCAGGACCTGGCCGATCAGGTGCAGGCGGTCCTGCCGACGCAAGGCTCCATTGGTCCGCGCCGCCCAGTGCAAGCTACCGACATGACGATTCATAGCAGGGCTCCGATCAAGTTGGCCGCCCAGCGGACCTGGATGAGCCATTGGGCGAGGAAGAACACAAAACGCAGGTGGATTCTGCCCCGGTCATGACGTTGAAAAACATCGGCGATAACGAACAAAAACATGGCAATATCGCCAAAACCGACTGCCGCCCGAGCCCACTCATGAGCCCTAAGCGAATCGCCCTATTGGCTTACCCCGGCTGTATGGCCATGGAGATTTTCGGCCTCTCCGACACCCTGTTGCTGGCCAATCGGATCGCCCAGGCGCTGACCCCCGCTGCCCCGCCGTTATTCGAGGTGACGCTGGCCAGCCTCAAGGGAGCGCAAATCACCTGCGCTGGCGGTTTTTCCCTGGGCACCGAAAAAGCGGGGCGCAGCATGGATCTGCTGGTGGTACCGGGCATGGATTTCGGCGACCGTCAGGCAACCCTGAAGCCCTTCCCCGGGCTGGCTCGGGAGGTGGCCTATATCGAACGAATATTCGCCAAGGGCATTCCGGTGGCCTCGGTGTGCGTCGGTGCCTTTCTGCTCGGCGATGCCGGGTTGCTGGATGGGCGCAGGGCCACCACTTCATGGCTATTCGCCGCCGATCTGGCGCGGCGCTTTCCGACGGCGAAGGTCGAGTCGACCGCGTTGTTGGTCGAGGATGGCGGCGTTTCGACCAGCGGCTCGTTCAGCGCCGCCTTCGACCTGGCGATGCAACTGATCCGCCAGACCGCCAGCGCCGAAGTCGCGCGCGCGGTTGCGCGAATGGCGCTGCTGGATCAGCGCGACAGCCAGGCCGGCTTCGTCGATGCACGCATGCTGGAAAAGCCACCGGCCAGCTTTTCCCAGGCCGTGCACGCCTGGCTGTTGCAGCGTTTGAGCGAACCCTATGACTTGCCACGGCTGGCCGCGGCTTTTCATATCAGCGGCCGCACCCTGCTCCGGCGGGTCAAGGAGGAAACCGGCGAATCGCCGCTGGCCTACCTGCAAGGCGCGCGCATCGGTCAGGCCAAACTTCTGTTGGAGTCGACGGGTTTGAGCGTTGCCCAGGTGACCGAGCGGGTCGGTTATCAGGACGTGGGCACCTTTAGCGGCCTGTTCAAGCGCCTGGTCAAACAATCGCCGGCGGAGTACCGGCGGCGATTTCGCGGGCGCCAGGTGCAACGTTGAAGATGCGGGCCGCGGCTGCGGGGCTCAGTGGCTATGCTCGATAGCGCCGCTTCGGAACATCCCCTGGCGTTGGTGTCTCTAAATGAAATGTCATCAGCCGCCATACATAAATGTCTGCCGCAGGAGCATCGCGATGAGTATTTATCCGCAA
>CBIHQF010000492.1:0-3580 GCA_966211665.1 uncultured Pseudomonas sp.
GCGCGTAGCGGTCCTCTACGCAAACCCTCAAACCTCAAAAGGTGAAATGATGAAACGCTATCTTTATGCAGCGATTGCCGCTGCGTTCGTCTTTGCTGCCGCCGTGCCGGCGGCGACCACCTTCGTCGACGTCGCCCTGTTCCAGTCGGCGGCGTTTGCTGCTGACAGCGCGCCGGAAACTGTGGCGCAGGCCACTTCCGAGAATACCCAGGTGGTCTGGGCCTGGGGTGCAACCGTCTCCGAACTCGCCGGCGCGGTGGCCTGGGTGCTGGCGTCGCTGGCGATGGTGATGCTGCGCAAGCTGCCGGCGAATCTGGTGGCGATCTTCGGCAATGCGCGGGTCGAGCTCCTGATCAACAACGCCGTCAGTTATGGCCTCAACGCGGTGGCCGGCGCGGTCAAGGATAAAAAGCTCGAGGTCGATGTCGGCAATCAGGTGCTGCGCGAGGCACTGCAGTATGCGGTCGACAATGCGCCTGGCTGGCTGCAGAGCTGGGCCGGTGGGCCTGAGCAGCTTGCCAAGAAGATCTGGGCCAGGCTCGACCTCGGCGAGGGCGCCGACGCCGCGGCGATCCCGGCCGCGGTCGACAGCGTCAAGGCGCCCTGATGTTGGCATGGCTCGCCAAACACGGCCTGCTCGCGGTGGTCGCGCCGATCCTCGAGGTTTTCCTCAAGTCGCTCGGCGCGACGTTCAACGCCAACCAGGCGGCGAAGCGCGCCGAGCGGACGTCGCAGGATCTCGGCGCGGCGCGCGCCCATGTCGAGCAGGGTAACGCCACCATCGCCGCGCAGCAGGCCGAACTGCAGGCGCAGGCGGACGCGCCGCGGTCCGCTGACGATGCGATCCGCCGGCTCGAGGAGGGTTCGGCGTGACGCTCAACTGCACAGGCTTTGCTTTCTTCATCGTGCAGGTGACCTGCGTCGACGTCTCGGCGCCGCCGGCGGTGGTCTGTCCGCCAGTCCGCACCTGGTCGCGCGAATTCCAGCGCCAGGTGGCGGCGGAAGTGCGCGCCTCGCCGAACAGCGCATTGGCGCAGGTCGCCATCCAGGCGATCGGCGATCGCGACGTCGCCCGCGCCTGCGCCGGCAAAAAGGAGAAACGGCCATGACCCGCAAAGGCCCGGCGCCCGTGATCGACAAGAGCGACTCCTCCTGGCACCTCGACCGCAAGGTGCCGGTGGCGATCATCCTCACGCTCATGATGCAGACCGCCGGCATCGTGTGGTGGGGCGCAACCGCATCCGAACGCCTCAACGCGCTCGAACGCAAGGTCGATCTGGCCGCACCCCAGGCCGACCGGCTGACCAAGGTCGAAACCAGGCTGGAGGCCGTGCAGGACGGCATCAGCGAGATCAAGTTTCTTCTCCGCCGCGAGATGTCGCCGCCGCTGAAGTCGCGCTGAGCCAAATCCCCCAACATTCGAAAGGCATCAGATGATCCGCACACTTCTCGCGGCGCTGCTTCTTTGCATTTTTTGCAAAGAGGTGGCCGCCGAAACCTGCATCGCTTCGCAATACGGCGTCGGCGACGGCTATCACGGCCACCGCACGGCCAGCGGGGCGATCTTCGACACCTGGGCCAGTAATCCCTACACGGTGGCCCACAGGCGCCATCCATTCGGAACGGTGCTCTCGATCGTCAATCTCGCCAACGGGCGCGTTGTTCGCGCTGTGGTGACCGACCGTGGCCCGTTCGTCAGAGGCCGCTGCGTCGACCTCGGCCGCGCTGGGGCGAGCGCGCTGGGCATGGGCGGCACGGCGCGGGTTTCGGTCACGGTGCAGTGACCGAGCTGGGCAAGGTCGCGATCGTTCGCGTCACGAGAACAGCTCTCGGTCACTTAGAAATCGACGTTTCCTGGATCGTATTCCGCAATCTTACGTGGTAAGATTACGACGGAGGTAACATGACTGATCCCATGACTCGGCTGGATGGTCTTATCACGCTGAGCGCTGACACAGCAGCGCTCACGTGTCATCATTTAGACCGTTGAAATAGTGATGGATACCGATTCCATAGGGTTGATTGTCCTCCTCCTCGTGGGTGGCGGAATCCTGATTGCCGCGACCCGCGCGCACCGGAAAAATCCGTCACGCAAAATTGCTGCACCAATAGAGCCGCCCGCTGCAGAGGCCATCAAAAAGCGACCATGAGATACCCTTGGCTACAAAACGCCGCGCTCGCGCTTCTGGTTTCGGCTAATGCGGTCCTCATACTTTTGTACGGCGTGGCCGGGATGACCAGACATCCAGTCATAACGGCGGCTGTGTTGGTCGCGCCGCTGATCGTTTTGATGAGGGGCTTCCGTCCGCTGCCTACCGATTACCTGTTTGCCGCATTCCTGGCGGTCGTGTTGGCTTCGGTCTTCGTCAACGGCAGGACGACAAGTAGTCGCGAGTATGCGCTGCTGGCTATTACGCTAGCCGCCTACCCCGCCTGCAGGGCCATTGGGAACCGGTTCGATCATTCCTATTTCGTTTATATCACCGGGGCAATCGTTGCAGCGGGGACGCTGTTAACGGCTTGGGCAGTAGTTTACGATCAGAGCGGCGAGTACAAGCCGCTGGTCCTCGGATTCCGTGAAGGACCAACGGTATTTTTGGTGTCGTTGTGCTTCCTGATTTTTGCGCTGGTGTCCATCAATCTGTCGCTCCGCAAATGGCTGATAATCGGTGGATTGATCGCTTTTTCGTTGTTCGTGTTTGCGGCAGCCATGGTCCGACACCCTTTCATCGCATTGTGTCTGGCCCTGTCCACGCTGGCCCTGTTACTCGGTCAGCGGCGCCAGATTGCGATTTTTATTGGCGTGATCTGTCTGTCGATTTCGATTGGGCTGGCCTCTCGCCCAGACATGTCCGGCAAACTAATCGGGCTTGTCGTGCAGAACGCACTGAATCCAACGGTAAGTTGCAACAGTAATGATACGTTTGCGATCCGCGGGATATTAGCGAAGGAAGCCTTGACGATGATACCGGCCGTCGGTTTCTTCGGTGCCGGTGTCGGTAGCTTCACCGAACGGTCCTGCTATAAATCAAACCCGCACAATATAGTGCTGCAAGCCGCCGCAGAACTTGGCGTGACGGCCGCACTGATCCTGATTGGGCTGTTCAGTTCGGCCTTAGTATCGGTTGCCAGACGCGTGCGCTTCGATCCGGTCGCGCGTTTCGTGTTTGCTTCTCTTTTGTTCATCGGCCTTGAGTCCTTGGTATCCGGTACGTTGACGAACGCGGCTCTGCTATTTGGATTTATGGGCTGGTCAGTCGGGCTGGGAGGGTCAAGCCTTCAAGTTTCCGCTGACTGCAATACTGAACTCGCCAAGCGATGCGCGGAAGGCGCGACGTGAGCGCGGACTTCCGAATCGCGTTGCCGCTTGGCCGGGCTCGTGGTTTTGGCTCCTGTGAGCAGATCTCGAGCTGGCTCGATCGCCGCCGGATAGCGGAACAGGGTGGTACTTCGGCGCCATGATGGTCATTCTAAAACCGAAACATCGCGTGAACAAAGTCCCCGGATTTTCCCCGCCTGTTGCTGCTTGGTTCTGCCGAATTCTGCCGATAACTGCCGAATAGCCTTGGTTCTAAAAATG
>CBIHQF010000493.1:0-3577 GCA_966211665.1 uncultured Pseudomonas sp.
AGGCGATCTTGTAGGCCGGCACGTCCAGCTTGATGCCCCAGGGGTTGTCTTCGGGGATGATCTCCGTGGCGGCGCGTTCGATCAGGTGTTCCTGCTTGTCCGCCAGCAATGGCTCTTGCACCGGTAGTACGGGGGCGGGCTGGCGTTCCTGGCGCTGGCGCTCTTCCCAGGACACGCCGAGGCGATCGTCCAGGGTGCGGGTCCAGGTGCGTTGGGCGATCTCTTGTAAACGCGCCAGGTCGTCCGCTGCCATGGCTTCGCCGCCCAGGTTGCAGCGGGCGACGACGGCGAACTCCTGGTCCAGGTCGGTCAGTAATCGGTCGCGCTGCGCGGCCAGCCGCTGCGCATCGCCGCCCTGGGCGCAGCCTTGCCAGTAGTGGATCCAGGCATCGCGCTTGAGCACCTCGAAGCGGGTGCGCACTTCATGGATGCGGTCGTACAGGGTTTCCAGCTTGGTGGCTTTGTCCACCACGTATTCCGGGGTGGTGACCTTGCCGCAGTCATGTAGCCAAGCGGCGATATGCAGGGCTTCCCATTGGTCCTCGTCGGGTTGGAAGTCGGCGAAGGCCGGCTGCTCGCTGGCCGCCGCGGCGCGGGCGAGCATCAGGGTGATTTCCGGTACGCGCTGGCAATGGCCGCCGGTATAAGGGCTCTTGGCGTCTATCGCGCCGGCGAGCAATTGAATGAAGGCATCGAGCAAGTGTTTTTGCCGTTCGAGCAGGCGCTGGCTTTCGATGCACAGCGCCGCGACGCCCGACACCGCCTCGATGAACGCCACACGCTCGGGGCTCTGCATCGCCAGATCGGATTCGTCGCCGCGGTCGCAATGCAGCAGCACCAGAACCCCCAGCGTCGCCCCCTGGCGGTTGTGCAAGCCGGTGGCGACCAGGTGCACGCGCGGGCTGTCGAAGGTTTGCAACAGGCTTTTGTAGGCGCCGGCCTGGTCGAAACCCAGCGAGGCGACCATGCTCGCGCCGCCGTTGGCCGGTTGTTGCAGCCACGCGGGCATATTCTCCGCCGATTTGTCGTAGCCGGGGATGCCGTGTTTATCCAGGCTGTGCTGTTCGCCACCGATAAACAGACCGTGGGGTTCCAGGCGACCGCTGTCGGCGTCGATTAGGTACAGCAGCCCGCCGTGGGCATCGCCGATGTCCACGGTTTCTTCCAGCACCCGCTTGAGCAGGGAATCGAAGCGGGTTTGCGCCGATAGGCTGGAGGCGATTTCCAGGAAGCTGGAAATGGTTTCCTTCATCCGCGCCATGGACACCGCCAGTTGATCGACCTCCAGTACCGGCGAACGACCGCTGGCCGGGTAGTCGAAATCGAAACGGCGGATCGCTTCGGCTTCCAGCACCAGTGCGCGCAGCGGCCTGACGATCAGGCGCGAGGTCAACCAGCCCAGCGGCAAGCACAGCAGCAGGGTGGTCAGGGTCAGCAAGGCGCCTTGCCAGCGGATGCGGTAGGCGTCGGCCAGCAGTTCGTCTTCGGGCACCAACAGCGCCAGATTCAGCCCTTGCGGGCCGCCTTCCTGCAACTGACGGCGCGAGACCACCCAGCGCCTGTTATCGAGTTCGAGCACGCTCGTCTGTGGATCGGTCGAACCGCTATCGAGCAGCGCGGCGAGCGCGGGGCTGAGATCGCGGGCTTGGGCCAAACGGTTTTCGCCGTTCTGCACGATCACCCGTGCGCTATCCGGGTAGGCCACGGCATTGCCCATGGGGTCCATCAGTACGACTTCGCTGTTGGCGGTGACTTTATGCTTGGCCAGAGTCGCCGACAGGTCATCGAGGGTCAGGTCGACCGCCAGTACGGCGGTCAGCCCGGTACGCCGCGCCAGGGTGGTGCCGACTTCGGCCGTGGAGAAGAACGCGTAGGGCGCGGTGGTGATCTGCCCGCCGTCTTCCCGCGCCCTCCGATACCAACTGCGTTTGCGCGGGTCGTATTCCTCTTCGAGTATCTGGCGTCGATCGATCAGGTTCAGCGAACCGTCGTAGAACAGGTAATCGCTGTCGGTGCCGGTTGCATGACGGTCGATCGACCAGACCTGGAAGGCGGCATTATCCGGCGCATCGAAATGTTGTTTCAGCGCCTCGCTGCGCAGTGGTCGCAGCATAAAGAAATCGCCGTCGTCGTAGCCCACATACAAGGAAGCCAGCTTGGGGTTGTCACGTAGCGCCTGGGCGAATGGTTTGAGCAGGCGTAGGCGGCTCTCCAGGTCGAGGGCCTGGGTGGCGTCGTTCAAGGCGAGCAGGCTGAGCAGATGGCGAATCGGTTGATAAGTGCGCTGCAGGTCTTGCCGCACATCCTGCTGGATGCGTTCGAACAGCTTGGCGCTACTCGAAAAGATGATCTGACTGGTCTGGCGGTAGTTGAATACTCCCAGTATCACCCCGGTCAGGAGCAACAGCAGGGTGAACAGCACGCTGATATGCACGTGCAGGGGGAAGCGGCGTTGGCTGGGCTGCGGGCGACGAGGCATAGCGCGACACTCCGTGATTGCGCTGACGGCTCGAAAAGCATAGTGAAGGGAGCGCGGGCGTGCTGACTAAAAGCGATTTTGCATAAGAGCCTATCGGGTTAGAGCGAGGCGCCTGTTTCTCCGTAGGTTGGGGCGGCGATCACCAGCAACATCGCATAAAGACCTTGTCGGGTTACGCGGCGGCTGGCGGCGATGTCGCTGTCTAAATAGCGATAGTCGCCGCTAACACCAACCTACTCAGCTAAGAGGCCAGGTCTCGCGGCAACCCTGCCTGTCATAGCCGTGTAGCCTGGATAAGCGCCAGCGCAATCCGGGGTCTCCACACCGGCTTGCGCCAACGCTTATACGGCTACGCGCCGTGTACTGTGTTACTTCGGGTGTGTGGCGATCTGGCCCGTGTAGCGCTGCAACAATTGTCGCAGGCCGTGGATCAGCAAGGCGACGAACAGTGCCAGGACCACACCGAACAAAGCATTGAGCAGACGTGGTTCGACCAGTTGCCAATCCTGAGCGAGGCTTTCCGCCAGGAGCAGGAAGCACACCGTGGTTTGCGCCATGAACAGGCCGTAGTGGTTGGCTTGCAAGGCGCGGCAAAGGGTGATCAGTACCAGCAGGATGATCACCATCGTTGCCGGGCTGTGCACGCTATAGCCGAGCAAAATCAACAGGCCGGCCATGGCCAGGCTGGTCAGGCTGGCTTGCAGGGCGCGCACCAGGTTGCCCTGGAACTCGAGGTGCAGGGTCGCGGCGAGGGTCAGGGTCAGCCAGTAGCCGCGCTCCAGGCCGGCGAGGCTGACGGTCAGTCCGGCCAGCGCCATCGCCAGGGTGCAGCCCAGGGCGTGCAGGCGCCATTGCTGGCGTGGCAGGCGTTTGGCGTGGCGTCTGAGTACCTTGAAAATGCTGATGAAGCGCGGCATGTGGGGCCACATGCGCAGGCCGTGCAGGCCACGCAGGCCGAAGGCCAGCAGCATTACCCAGAGCCCGCCGAGAATGAACAACATGGCGATGGCGGAGGGATTGTCGAAGTCGCCCAGGCCGTATTGGCCTTGACCCAGGCACAGACAGGCGATCAGGCCGATGCCCAGCTTGGCGGCTTCG
>CBIHQF010000494.1:0-3576 GCA_966211665.1 uncultured Pseudomonas sp.
AGGGCGCAAATGTCTGACGTGTGTAATGCGAACCGGTTGCCATGTGGTAGCCGGTTTCTCGATTTAACCCATCCGCAGGTGATGGGTATCCTGAATATCACCCCCGATTCATTCTCCGATGGCGGTCGTTACGCGCAGCGCGATGCCGCCCTGCGTCATGCGGAAGCGATGTGGCGCGCGGGTGCCAGCCTGATCGACGTTGGCGGCGAGTCCACTCGCCCCGGTGCGCGGGCGGTATCCCCGGTCGAGGAGCTGGAGCGGGTCGCGCCGGTGGTCGAGGCCATCGCCGGCGAACTCGATGTGATCATCTCGGTCGATACTTCGACGCCTGCGGTAATGCGTGAAGCTGCGCGCTTGGGTGCCGGGTTGATCAACGACGTGCGCTCGTTGCGGCGCGAAGGCGCATTGGATGCGGCGGCCGATAGCGGTTTGCCGGTGTGCCTGATGCATATGCGCGGCGAGCCGACCACCATGCAGCAGGATCCCCGGTACGCCGATATTCTGAGCGAGGTCAGGACTTTCCTGGTCGAGCGCATGGCTGCCTGTGCGACAGCCGGGATTGCCGCAGAGCGGTTGATCCTCGATCCTGGCTTCGGTTTCGCTAAGACCTTGGAGCACAATCTCCGCTTGTTCAAGCATTTGGAATCCCTGCATGAATTGGGGCGGCCGCTTTTGGTGGGTGTCTCGCGCAAAAGCATGATCGGTCGCGTGCTGGGTCATGAAGTTGGCGGGCGCTTATATGGCAGCCTGGCGTTGGCGGCCTTGGCCATAAACAAGGGCGCACAGATTCTGCGCGTGCACGATGTCGCCGAAACGGTCGATGTGGTGCGCATGCTCGCAGCAGTAGCAGCGGCCGAGTGACGAGCCTCTGAATACGAAAAAAAATAGGGAAGCATGGTCATGGTCAGAAAATATTTTGGTACCGATGGTATCCGTGGGCGTGTCGGCGAGTTTCCGATTACGCCGGACTTCATGCTCAAGCTCGGCTGGGCCGCGGGCATGGCGTTTCGCAAACAGGGTAAGTGCCGCATCCTGATCGGCAAGGACACGCGGATTTCCGGTTATATGTTCGAGTCGGCGCTGGAGGCCGGTTTGTCCGCGGCCGGTGCCGACGTGATGTTGTTGGGGCCGATGCCGACCCCGGCCATTGCCTACCTGACGCGCACCTTTCATGCCGAAGCCGGCATCGTGATCAGTGCCTCGCATAATCCTCACCATGATAACGGCATCAAGTTTTTCTCCGGGCAGGGCACCAAGCTGCCGGACGAGATCGAGCAAATGATCGAAGAACTGCTCGATGCGCCGATGACCGTGGTCGAGTCGGCGCAGTTGGGCAAGGTTTCACGGATCAACGATGCGGCCGGGCGTTATATCGAATTCTGCAAAAGCAGCGTACCGACCAGCACCGATTTTGCCGGTCTGAAAGTCGTCCTCGATTGCGCCAATGGTGCCGCCTATAAAGTGGCGCCCAGCGTATTGCGCGAGCTGGGTGCCGAGGTTTCGGTGCTGTCCGCCCATCCCGATGGATTGAACATCAATGACGGCTGCGGTTCGACCCATGTCGAAGCCTTGCAGGCCGAGGTGCTGGCGCGGCAAGCCGATCTGGGTATCGCCTTCGATGGCGACGCCGATCGCGTGCTGATGGTCGACCACACCGGCGCTCTGGTGGATGGCGACGAACTGCTATTCATCATCGCCCGCGATCTGCAGGAGCGCGGCAAGCTGCAGGGTGGGGTGGTCGGCACGCTGATGAGCAACCTGGGGCTGGAATTGGCGTTGGCGGATCTGGGGATTCCTTTCGTGCGGGCCAAGGTCGGCGACCGTTACGTAATTGCCGAGCTGTTGGCGCGTAACTGGCAACTCGGCGGCGAGAACTCCGGGCACCTGGTATGTTTCCATCACACCACCACCGGGGATGCGATCATCGCGGCCTTGCAGGTGTTGTTGGCGTTGCAGCGGCGTGGTCAAAGTCTGGCTGAGACGCGCCAGGGGTTGCGCAAATGTCCGCAGGTACTGATCAACGTGCGCTTCGCCGGTGGTCTCGATCCGCTGGAAAGTGCCTCCGTACAGGATGCCAGTGCGCGTGTGACCGAAATGATGGCGGGTCGTGGTCGGGTGCTGCTGCGCAAGTCCGGAACCGAGCCGTTGGTGCGGGTGATGGTCGAAGGCGACGATGAGGTTCAGGTGCGTGGCTATGCCGATGAGTTGGCCAGGGTCGTGAGCGAAGCCTGCGAGGGGTGAGCCCGTCTGATGGCCCCGCAGTGAGATTCAATCGCTGGTTGGCATTCTATGTTATTGATTGGCTTGCCAGTCTTGGCGCTCTTGGGTAACATCTGCGCCCTCTTTGACCGACGAGGTGAAGCATGCGTCACCCATTGGTAGCTGGTAACTGGAAAATGCATGGCACCCGTGCCAGCGTTGCAGAGCTGATCGAGGGTTTGTCTCGGCAAGCATTACCTGTAGGGGTCGAAGTTGCAGTTTTTCCGTCTTGTTTGCATATCGCTCAGGTCGTAAGCGGTCTGGATGGTAAGCGTGTTGCGGTCGGTGCGCAGGATTGCGCCGTCGAGTCGGCGCCCGGTGCGTTGACTGGCGAAGTGGCCGCAAGCCAGCTACAGGATGCCGGTTGCTCCCTTGTATTGGTGGGGCATTCCGAGCGTCGCTTGATCCTCGGTGACAGCGATGCGGATGTGACGCGTAAGTTTGCCGCGGCGCAGTCCTGCGATTTGACGCCTGTGCTCTGTGTTGGGGAAACCCTGGAGCAGCGCGAGGCCGGGCAGACGCTGGAGGTTGTGGGGCGGCAGTTGGCCGAAGTGATCGATGCCTTGGGTATTGATGTCTTTGCCAAAGCGGTAGTCGCTTACGAGCCGGTTTGGGCCATTGGTACGGGGCTGACCGCTTCGCCCGAGCAGGCTCAGCAGGTGCATGCGGCGATTCGCGCGCAATTGGCTGAGCAGGATGCCCAGGTCGCGGCGGGTGTAAAGATTCTTTATGGTGGTAGTGTGAAAGCCGCCAATGCTGCCGAGTTGTTCGGTATGCCGGATATCGATGGGGGGCTTGTGGGTGGAGCCTCTCTGAATGCGGATGAGTTCGGTGCGATCTGTCGCGCCGCAGGAAACTGAAAAATGCTGGAAACAGTCGTAGTTGTTCTTCATCTGCTCGGTGCGATCGGTGTGGTTGTGCTGGTTCTGTTGCAGCAGGGTAAGGGTGCCGATGCTGGCGCGTCTTTCGGTTCGGGTGCTTCTGCTACCGTTTTCGGTAGTCAAGGTTCCTCTACCTTTTTGAGTCGCGTTACTGCTATACTCGCCACCGCTTTTTTCATAACCAGTATGGGCTTAGCATTCTTTGCTAAAGAGAAAGCTGATGGTTTGACCCAGGTGGGTCTGCCAGACCCGGCGGTGATGGAAGTGCAGGAAAAACCGGTCGTCGAAGACGTTCCGGTGCTCGAAGAACAAAAGCCAGCCGTTGAAGCGGCTGACGTACCTCAAGTTCCAGAGCAGTAACAGGTTGTAGACGACAAACGATTTTGCCGAGGTGGTGGAATTGGTAGACACGCTACCTTGAGGTGGTAGTGGCCAT
>CBIHQF010000495.1:0-3574 GCA_966211665.1 uncultured Pseudomonas sp.
CACCGCGACTATTTGCGGCAGGCGCATGCGCTCGAAGGCATTGACCAGGCCTTGCATCAAAAATGCCAACACCAGGCCGGTCAACACCGGGGCCAGCATGCCGCCCAAACTCAACACCACGGCGAAACCGAGCACCAGCAAAATCGCCAACACCACAGCTTGCTCATCGGAGAAATAGCGGTGGAACCAGTTCTGCAGAACTTTAAACATTGAGGTTCCTTAACTAATAGTCCGCGTCATCGCGTCTCAAGCCTTGCGCAACCAATAACGATAAACACCGCCCTCGGCCTCTTCATGCAGCAGGTCGTGGCCCGCCAATTGCGCGAACACACGGAAGTCGCGCTGCGACCCGGCATCGGTTGCGGTGACCTTGAGCACCGCACCGCTGGCCAGACGATTCAATTCCAGCTTGGCCTTAAGCAGCGGCAGCGGACAATTCAGGCCGCTGGCGTCCAGCTCCACATCGAAGGCCTCGGCCCAGTCTTGCGCATCGGTCATGCAATATCTCCTAATCAAAGTCTAGGATACCCAAGCCCGTCCAACCCTGGCCAGGCTGGCGCGTACCCGGCTACAGTAACGCCTTTGAACGCCACGAGCCCCGTGCATGAATTTTCTGCGCCCCACCCTGTTGACGCTCGCTTGCCTATTGGCCCTGCCCGTTGCGGCCAGCGACCTCCCCTCCCTCGGCGACGCCAGCTCGGCGCTGGTCTCGCCGCAACAGGAGCACCAACTGGGTCGCGCCTGGTTGAGCCTGGTACGCGGCCAGGTCAGCCAACTGTCCGACCCGCAGCTCAAGGACTTCGTCGAAAGCAGCGTCTACCGCATCAGCGAAACCAGCGAGCTGCAGGATCGGCGCCTGGAGTTCGTGCTGCTCGACAGCCCGCAAATCAACGCCTTTGCCGCACCGGGCGGGATTATCGGAGTCAACGGCGGTTTGTTCCTGTATGCCCAGACCGAAGCCGAGTACGCCTCGGTCATGGCCCACGAACTCGCCCACCTGTCGCAGCGCCACTTCGCGCGCGGCCTGGAAGCCCAGCAGCGCATGCAGATCCCGATGATGGCCGGGATGCTTGCGGGGATAGTCGCGGCAGCCGCCGGTGCGGGCGATCTGGGCATCGCCGCGATCGCCTCGACCCAGGCCGCGGCATTGCAGGAACAACGACGCTTCTCCCGACAGAACGAGCAGGAGGCCGACCGCATCGGCCTGGTCAATCTGGAAAAAGCCGGCTACGACCCGCGCGCCATGCCGAGCATGTTCGAACGCCTGATGCGCCAATACCGCTACGACCGTCTGCCGCCGGAATTCCTCCTCACCCACCCGGTATCCGAATCGCGCATCGCCGATACGCGCAACCGCGCCGAGCAGTACCAGGGGGGAGGCACAAGCGACAGCCTGCGCTACCAACTGATGCGCGCCCGCGTGCAAGTGATCTATGAAGAAACCCCCGGCCTGGCCGCCAAGCGTTTTCGCGCCATGCTCACCGAAAATCCCAAGCTCGATGCCGCTCGCTATGGCCTGGCCATTGCGCAGACCAAAAGAAGCCAGCACCAGCAGGCAAGTGAAACCCTGCGGCCGCTGCTGAGCAAAGCGCCGAACGATATCGCTTACAACTTGGCGCAGATCGAATCGGACCTCGCGGCGAACCGTCTAGCCGAGGCGCAAAGCCGCGTCGAGCGCATGCTCGAGCTATACCCGAAGAACTACCCGGTCAATCAGGCGCGCGTCGATCTATTGATAAAGCAAGGCCGTATACAGGACGCCGAGCGCGCGCTCGACCATCTGCTCAAGCGCCGGGACAGGGACCCCGATATCTGGTACCTGGTCGCCGAAGTCCGCGGGCTCAGCGGCAACACCGTCGGCCTGCATCAGGCCCGCGCCGAATTCTTCGCCCTGGTCGGCGACTACGACGAGGCCATCGAACAGCTCGACTTCGCCAAGCGCCGGATCAGCAATAATTTCCAGCTGGCCTCACGCATCGATGCGCGGCAACGCGAACTGATCGAAGAGCAGCGCCTGATCCAGCAGATGATGCGCTAACAAGCGGGGCCTTAGGTGAAGTCAGATGAAGCGATCCCGGATTGCGCCAAGGCTTATCCGGGTTACCGGGGCTTTCTAACCCGCAACGCCTATGTCTATTTGCAGGTTACGACCCCGTAGGGTGGATGACGCTTCATCCATCCACCAAGTGCGAGTGGCGGATGAAAAAGGCGTCATCCACCCTACACACCCCCGATGCAATCCGGGAAATCTTCACAATCAGACCAAGCGCTTCCGGATTACATCCGGCTACGCACAGGTTAAGCGTTGCCGGACAACTTGAGCCGGGCCGCCTGAGTGAAGTCGAGCATACGCTTGAGCGGCTTGATCGCCCTGGGGATCAGCGCCGGGTCGACGAAAATCTCGTTGCTGCCCTCGCGCAGGCAGCTCAGAGTGCGCTCCAGGGTGTTCATCGCCATCCATGGGCAATGGGCGCAGCTGCGGCAGGCCGCGCCGTTACCGGCGGTAGGCGCCTCTATGAATTCCTTATCCGGGCACAACTGCTGCATCTTGTAGAAGATGCCGCGGTCGGTGGCGACGATAAACATCTTGTTCGGCAGCGTTTGCGCGGCGGCGATCAATTGGCTGGTCGAGCCCACGGCATCGGCCAATTCGATCACCGCGGTCGGCGACTCCGGGTGCACCAGCACCGCGGCCTCGGGGTACAGCGCCTTCATGTCTTCCAGCTGCTTGGCTTTGAATTCCTCGTGGACGATGCAGGCACCGTCCCACAACAGCATGTCGGCGCCGGTCTTGTTCTGGATATAACGACCCAGGTGCTGATCGGGCGCCCAGATGATGCTTTCGCCGTTATCCATCAGGTGCTCGACGATCTCCACCGCGCAGCTGGAGGTCACCACCCAGTCGGCACGGGCCTTGACCGCCGCCGAAGTGTTCGCGTAGACCACCACGGTACGCTGCGGATGCTGATCGCAGAACGCGGCGAACTCCTCCACCGGGCAACCCAGGTCCAGCGAGCAGGTCGCCTCCAGGGTCGGCATCAGTACACGTTTTTCCGGGTTGAGGATCTTCGCCGTCTCGCCCATGAACTTGACCCCGGCGACCAGCACGGTCTGCGCAGGATGGGCATTGCCGAAACGCGCCATTTCCAGGGAATCGGAGACGCAACCGCCGGTCTCTTCGGCCAGCGCCTGCAACACCGGGTCGCAGTAATAGTGAGCGACCAGTACGGCGTTCTGCTTCTTCAGCTCGGCGGCGATTTCGGCGCGATAAAACGCTTCCTGCTCCGGCGTCAGCGGCTTCGGCTGTTTGGCATCCAGGTGAGCCTGGACTAGAAGGCGTTCGGAAATCTGCGTCATATCATCAGGCCCTGTGGAGATCTAGCAGTGCGGAAGTCGATTATACCCGCAGACACGACGGGAACAGCGCTGGCGCAACGGGACCGGGAAAAACAATGCGCACAAAAAAGCCCGAGGGCTCTTTTCCAGAGCCATCAGGCTTTTAGCATCTTCCGCGGAAGGCAATATGGTGGGTCGTGTAGGATTCGAACCTACGACCAATTGGTTAAAAGCCAAC
>CBIHQF010000496.1:0-3562 GCA_966211665.1 uncultured Pseudomonas sp.
GATCAGAGTTCATCGGCATCGCGCTGGCTCTGCAGGATGACAGTCACCACGATCAGAATCAGCCACAGCAGATAGGGGCGATACCAGGCGCCGTTCGGGTCGATCCACCAGTCCATGATGGCCGGCGAAAACAGGTAGATCCCCACCACCAGGATCAGGACCAATCGATAGATATACATGCCGCATCTCATCTCATCAGTGTCGCGATGGTAACGGATGCGCGCGAACCTGCGTAGCGTGCGCGTGGCAATCGCGCTCCCGGACCGATCAGGATGGGTTCGGCGTTCGGCGAGATTGGTGCCGTAGTGCAAGAAAAGCGCCTCGGCTTTCGTATACGCCAGTTGGCTGGCGAAGATACCTTGCCAAGGCACTCGAAGGCGGCCGCGCGACCTTACGTAGGAGGCGCGCCCTCGCGGCGAAGCCCGTAGGGCTGCCCGACTATGGCCTGGCGAAAAGCCAAAGCTCGCCCCGAGGGCGGGCCTCCTACGCTATGCGGGGCATTCGATCCTGCATAAGGCCTGCTGCCGAGAGGAGCAGCGCCTTCAGGATGCCGGTTTGATCGCCGTCCAGGCGCGCGTGGCCAGGCTGACCAGCAACAGGGCGACGGCGCCGGCGAGGATGCCTGCCAAGGCATTCAATAGCGTCGGAATAAAGGCCGCGAGCAAGCCGCTGCTGGCCGCGACATTGGCGGTCACTTGCTCGATCCAGTGATGGGCGGCCGCGACGCCGTGAGTGAGGATGCCGCCGCCGACCATGAACATCGCCGCGGTACCGAGCACCGACAGGCTTTTCATCAGATAAGGCGCGGTCAGCAGAATGCCCCGGCCCAGGCTGCGCTGCAGGCGCGCGAACAGGCCGGTGCTGTCGCCTTTGCTCAGATAGAGGCCGGCGTCGTCGAGTTTGACGATTGCGGCCACCAGGCCATAGACGCCGACGGTCATCAACAGGGCGATCCCGCACAGTACCGCGACTTGCTTACCGAAGCTGGCCGCGGCCACCGTGCCGAGGGTGATGGCGATGATTTCCGCAGAGAGGATGAAGTCGGTGCGGATCGCGCCGCGGATCTTGTCCTTCTCGAAATCGCGCATATCCACTTGCGGGTTGCTCACCGCTTCGAGCAATTCGCTGTGCGCCGCCTGGTCCTCGGCTTTGTCGTGGAGGAGCTTGTGCGCCAGTTTTTCGAAGCCTTCGTAGCAGAGAAAGGCGCCGCCGAACATCAACAGGGGGATCACCGCCCAGGGCGCGAGGGCGCTGATCAACAGCGCCGCCGGCACCAGAATCGCCTTGTTGATCAGCGAACCCTTGGCCACCGCCCAGACCACCGGCAGTTCGCGCTCGGCACGCACGCCGGCGACTTGCTGGGCATTCAGCGCCAGGTCGTCGCCGAGCACGCCGGCGGTCTTCTTCGCCGCCACTTTGGTCATCAAGGCGACGTCATCCAGCACTGTGGCGATGTCGTCGAGCAAGGTCAGGAGGCTGGCGCCGGCCATGGGAAGATTCCTTCTTATCAGGCTATGGGTAGGGAGCAACACCGGCAGGTTTATACGTCAATGCACCGACGTCGGCCAGAGGCGCCGCTCGTTCGGGCTGGATAGCCATCCAGCCGGCACCCTTTCCACATGCTTGCATGGCACTGGTCAGTCGGTCGCCCGCGTCTGTGCGTCTTTTTATCTGTTGGTCAGATTCGCCTGGCGGATCAACTCCATCAGGTCCTGCGGGCGTGCGTTTTCTGGCGGCTTGATATCCAGTTCCGGTCGCAGTTGATTGAGGAGTTTCGCGTGCTCGTCCACACAATTGTTATGGGTGGGGCCGGCGGTGACATAGTGCACGGGGTTCTTGGCTTGCTCGGCCATGGCATTATGCAGAATCTGCGCGCCCTCCGGCGAAAGATGGCCGTGATCGATTCTGTCTGCGTAAGACGGTAGAGGCTGGTCCGAGCCCAGCGGGCGGGCGAGGTTCTGGTGCGGCTTGATGGTGAATTCCTGATTGTTCGGAAACTTACCCTTGAACTCGTCAAGGCGCTTAGTGCCCTCTTTTTCCGGATTGAGCCCCATCGCGGGTGGCAGGCCGTATTCGCTTTGTTCTTTCTTGGTGAATTCGAGTTGGATATGACCGGCGTTGATGACTTTGCCTGACGATGTGAGTTGGGTCGGGGTCGCGGTGCTGTGATAAGGGCGCGGCGGCTGCGCATATTGCTGCAATGCCGAGCTTGCGGCGGAACCCGCATTCTTTATGACATTGGCTGCGGGGCCGCTGGCGGCAGTGGCCAGGGTGGGTAACAGATTTACGCCTGCTTTAAGCATGTTATTTCTCCAGGCCCGACATTATTGATTGTCGGTTTCGTGGCGCGGTCCCCGCCGGCTTGAGCCGTGCGCGGGATTCGACAGGATCAGGTTCTTTCCAGCGTTGCCGCCGCCATCGAAACCCGGCGCATCGCGAAATGTAATGCCTCGACATCGCGGGCCAGATGGCCGCTATCGACCAACCCGCAACCGACCAACGCCAGGCCATCGATCGTAGGGTGCAGGCCGATATTCAGTTCGCTGCCCACCGCCCAGGAAAAGCTGTAGCGACCCAGGCGGATGTATCCCGCGATGTCCAGCACGCCGATCTTGGCCCCGCTGTAGATATAGCAACGCTGCTCTTCCTTGATCGACACGACACTCACCGATCGACCTTCGATTTCAAATGTCCATTCGTTGCCGCTTTGTTCCGGTATCTCGATACCGAGCCTGGAGCACAGGGGTGCGATCAATCTGCTCACGTGGCCTCCTTCTATTCATTCGATGCCTTGATGAGTGGCGGAATCGAACTTTCCGTTCCCGGCAATCTGCAATTTGCCCAGGGCAGGTGCTATGCGTGCTGGTTCGTCGGGGGATCGGAGGCGGCGCGCGGGCAGGGTCAGTCGGTAATCGACTCGTCCGCGCAGGTGCCGCTGTTCCCGCAGGCATAGCTGGCGAGCAGGCGGTGGAGCAGGAGGGGCAGGGACATGGCGATTCTCCGGCGAGTGGGATTGCAGAGTAAGCGCCAGGAGTTGCAGCGGCTCGTTGATTGTCTCGATGGTATCGATAGATCGGCTATTCCCTATGTCGGTGCAAGGCGATCCCCTGGCGTTAGCCGTGCCGATCCGGCCGTTGCGCAGGGTCGGTGCCAGGCCGGCCTCCCGCTGTAGCGCGCCCGGCAATGCTTTCCGCTCGCGGTCTGAACTCGGCCGGACTCCGTGAGTCTCTGGATGCACCAAAGAGGCGCGTCCATGGGGCAAAAAGGGGCTTTGTTACCGAAAGTAAAACGGCCCGAAACACCGCTGCGTCAGGGATGCTCGTGGATTTCGATGGTCCAAAAAAAATCTGTCAAAAACCTCCGGAGTTTTATCAAAAAACTATTCTTCGGCGACGTGTTTTCTGTAGCAAAAACCATGGCACGCCCTTTGCTCTTGCCTGTTCCGGTAGCCAACAGCAGTATCGATTACAAAGAAAAAGTAGCAGTACTCACCCACACAACGGAGTAACAAAGCTATGCCGCAGATGATTTTCAAAAAAGGTTTCCTTGCGCTCGCCGTAAC
>CBIHQF010000497.1:0-3553 GCA_966211665.1 uncultured Pseudomonas sp.
ATTGGTTAAAAGCCAACTGCTCTACCAACTGAGCTAACGACCCAAGGCGATGCGCATGATACTGATTTAATTCATTAAATCAACAGCAAACGGCAAACTTTTAGCGATAACGGGTTGGATCGACCACACCGGCATTCGCGAACCCAGCCGCGCGCAACCGGCAACTCTCGCATTTACCGCAGGCGCGGCCGTCGCTGTCGGCCTGGTAGCAGGACACCGTCAGCCCGTAGTCGACGCCATGCTGGATGCCCGCCGCGATAATATCGGCCTTGCTCATGTACTGCAGCGGCGCCTGGATGCGAAAGCCCTGGCCTTCCACCCCTGCCCGGGTCGCCAGGTTGGCCATGCGCTCGAAAGCCTCGATGAACTCGGAGCGGCAATCCGGGTAACCGGAGTAATCCACCGCGTTCACGCCGATAAAGATATCGCGCGCACCCAACACTTCCGCCCAGCCCAAGGCCAACGCCAGAAATACCGTATTGCGCGCCGGCACATAGGTGATCGGAATCCCTTCGGTCGAGCTTTCCGGCACATCGATGCTGCTGTCGGTCAAGGCCGAGCCGCCAATGCCATTGAGGTCAATGCCGACCACCTTGTGCTCGATCACGCCCAAGTGCTGTGCCACGCGCTCGGCGGCCTGCAACTCGGCGCGATGGCGCTGACCATAGTCGAAGCTCATGCTGTAGCAGCTGTAACCCTGCGCTTTGGCCAGCGCCACCACGGTGGCTGAATCCAGGCCGCCGGACAGAAGAATCAACGCTTTTTTATCGCTCATCGATACACCCCATCATTGCAAAACCCGCAGGCGGACGAGGCGCGCCAAGAGGTTCTGACCACATTGCAATTATCTACGCGCCGTAACCCGGCAAGCGATCCGAAAGCCGTGCGACCGGAGTCAATGCCCCGGTTCGTCGTTCCAGAGAATCTTGTGCAGCTGCATCTGCAGGCGCACAGGCAAGTTATCGGCGACGATCCAGTCAGCCAGGGAGCGCGCGTTCAGCTCGTGATGACTGGGCGACATCAGCACCTCGCCGACGCGCTTGTCCAACCGATATTGGATCAGCTTGGTTACCGCCCAGTCGTAGTCCTCGCGCGAGCAGATAACGAACTTGACCTGATCGTTGGGCGTCAGCAGCTCGATGTTTTCGTAGCGGTTGCGCGCAACTTCCGCCGAGCCCGGCGTTTTCAGATCGAGCACCTTGCTGACCCGCGGATCGACCGCCGAGACATCCAAAGCGCCGCTGGTTTCCAGCGACACTTCATAGCCGGCGTCGCACAGGCGCTCGAGCAAGGGGATGCAATTGGGTTGAGCCAAGGGTTCGCCACCGGTCACGCAGACATAGCGTGGCTTATAGCCGGCGACCTGTTCGATGATGACGTCCAGCGACTGGATCTCGCCGCCGCTGAAGGCGTAGGCGGTGTCGCAGTATTGGCAACGCAAAGGACAGCCGGTCAGGCGAACGAACACAGTCGGCAAGCCGGCGGTGCGCGTCTCGCCCTGCAGCGAGTAGAAAATCTCGGTAATGCGCAGGGTTTCTTGCATATCAGCCACGGGCGTGACGGCTAAACAGGCCATCCGCCTCCGTTGCGGGAAAAGGGGTGCGGATTGTATACGAAAATAATTCCGGGAGAAATTTTTCACGTCGCGCAGCGACGGCCCGAAGGGTGGCCATCAGGGATGACAGACAATAAAAACCCGCGACGGGCGCGGGTTTTTGACCTTCGGCTTAACTGTTACTGCAACCGCTGCAAATCCCGTTGCGCCAATTGCGCCGCCGAGCTGCCGGGGTATTGGGCGACCACTTGCTGCAGAATGCCCTTGGCCTTGTCGGTATTGCCCAAGCGCTGCTCGACATCGGCGAGCTTGAACAAGGAATCGGGCACCTTGGCATGGCTCGGATACGCCTGGCTGACCTTGGCGAAGGCCTGACCGGCGCCTTGCAGATTGCCCTGCGCCAGGTTCACTTCGCCCAGCCAATACTGGGCATTGCCGGCATATTGGCTGTTCGGGTATTTACGCAGGAAGGCGCTGAAGGCCTGATTGGCTTTGTCGAAGTCCTTCGCCTTGATCAGATCGAAGGCCGCTTCGTAGAACAACTTTTCCTTGGCGGGATCGGCCGGCTCATTACTGGCCGCCGTTTGCGCTTGACCCGCGGGCGGGGTCGGCGCACCGCTGGCGTCGATAGCGCCATCGGCTGGGGAATTCTGGTTGGCCGCAGCACCGGCTGCGCCACCACTCATACGTCGATCGAGCTCCTGATAACGCTCCAGACTCTCTTGCTTCAGACGCTGAATCTCGTTCTGCTGCTCTTCGAGCATTCCGCGCAGTTGCGCGATTTCTTGCTGCATCTGCTGTAACTGGTTGAACAGCATGCCTTGCGCCGAGGCAGGGGCCGTAGCCCCTCCCCCGACGTAGGCGCCGGACGTGCCGTAACCAGCAGGTGGATAACTACCGTATTCGGCATTGTTATCCACCACGGGAACCTCAGCCCAAGCCGCGAACGGCAAGCTGAGCGCCAAAATGGTCAAAGCACGGCGGCAGGTACGCATATCGAATTACTTACGCAGTTCGACGCGGCGGTTTTGCGCCCAGGATTGCTCGTCGTTGCCAGTGGCAATCGCACGCTCTTCACCGTAGGAAACCACTTCCAGCTGAGCAGGGGAAACGCCCTGCAGCACCAGGTAGCGCTGAACGGCTTTGGAGCGACGCTCGCCCAGAGCCATGTTGTATTCACGGGTACCGCGCTCGTCAGCGTGGCCTTCCAGGACGACGCGAGCGCCATTGCCTTTCAGGTCTTTGGCGTGAACGTCGAGAGCGCGCATTGCTTCCGGCTTCAGGTCCGAGCTGTCGTATTCGAAGTAGAAGGTGGTGATAGCGCGCAGAGCTGCTTCTTCGCTCAGGCTGCCATCGACAGCGCCACTATCGGCACCGTAACCGGCGTTAGGATCGGTAGCGCCTTCGCCAGCAGCGTCGCCGCCTTTCGAGGAGCACCCAGCAGCCACGGCGAGAGCCAGAGCCAGCGCAGCAAACTTACCAAATTTCAGCATTTCCATCGTGTAACTCCTAGTGAACCCCAGTGTGTTAAAGCAGTGTTGCAAAAGCAGATCAAACAGTTATGTGTAACGGCCGCATCAGTTCAGGAAGGGGGACCAGGAAGGCTCTCGAACTTCGCCTTGAGCGGTAGGAAGAGGGAGCCTAACGCGACCGTTGGTGGACGCTAACATCAAGACTCCCCGACCCTGCTGGCGGGTGGCGTAGATTACCATGGTGCCATTAGGCGCAACAGTGGGCGACTCATCCAGACTGGTGTCGGACAAGATGCGCAAATTGCCGCGCTGCAGGTCCATCGCAGCCACCTTGAACACGGTGTAGCCGTCCTGGCGATGGATCATCACCAGGGTTTTTTCATCAGCGGACAGCTTCGGGTTGGCATTGTAGTTACCGACAAAGGTCACGCGCTCGGCTGCACCGCTGTTGATATTGGTTTTGTAGATCTGTGGTTTTCCCGAACGGTCGGACGTGAAATACAGGGTATGACCGTCCTTGCCCCAG
>CBIHQF010000498.1:0-3546 GCA_966211665.1 uncultured Pseudomonas sp.
GGCGGAGAGCAGCGAGTACCGGGTGCAGTACTTCGCCTGGTGGATGCCGCCGGCCTTCTTGGCCTACGGTCTGGGTGCTTGGTTGTTGTGGCGCAAGGTGCGTCCGGTGTATCTGATGCGGCCCGCGGGGTTGCTGGCGGCGGCGCTGGCGTTGTTCGTGTCGCTGGGGTATCCGGCGTTGCGCCAGTTCAGCAAGAACGATACGTGGCAGGCGGGCCTCGATGACTTCGCCCAGCGCATCGAGGCGGCCACGCCCTGGCAATTGCTGGTGGGCTACAAGAACTACCGTCAACAACTGAGCAATATGCAGGCCCTGCTGGCCGAAAATGCCAGCATCCCGCCGTTGGGTAATTTGCGCGATGCCCAGGCCGGGCAGCCGGCCACTCTGGTGCTGGTAATCGGCGAGTCGACCAACCGTCAGCGCATGAGCCTGTACGGCTACCCGCGGCAGACCACCCCGGAGCTGGACCAACTGCGCGATCAGTTGCAGGTGTTCGATTCGGTCGTCACGCCGCGCCCCTACACCATCGAGGCGCTGCAGCAGGTACTGACCTTCGCCGACCAGGAACACCCGGAGCGCTTTCTCACCACGCCCTCGCTGATCAACCTGATGAAGCAGGCGGGTTACCGGACCTACTGGATCACCAATCAGCAGACCATGACCAAGCGCAACACCATGCTCACGACTTTTTCCGAGCAGGCCGACGAGCAGTTCTATCTGAATAACAACCGTGAACAGAATGCCCGCCAGTACGACGGCGACGTGCTGGCGCCTTTTGCCGAGGTGTTGGCCGACGCGGCGCCGCGCAAGTTCATCGTGGTGCACCTGTTGGGTACTCACATGAGCTATCAATATCGTTATCCACCGGAGTTCGAGCGCTTCACCGACCGCAACGGCGTGCCGGCGAATGTCACCGACGCCCAGTTGCCGACCTATAACAGCTACGACAATGCGGTGCTGTACAACGACCATGTGGTGGCCAGCCTGATCAAGGATCTGCGCGGGCGCGACGCCAATGGCTTTCTGCTGTACCTGTCCGATCACGGCGAGGCGGTGTTCGATGCGCCCGCACCCGAGGTGCTGGGGCGTAACGAGGCCGCACCGACCAGCCCGATGTATACCGTGCCGTTTATACTGTGGAACTCGCCACGTTGGCAGGCGCATAGTTCGCGCGACTTCAGCGCCATGCTGTCACGGCCTTACAGCTCGTCGCACTTCATCCATACCTGGGCCGATCTGGCGGGGTTGCGCTTCGACGAATACGACGCGCAGAAGAGCCTGGTCAGTACCGAGTTCCGCCCGCGACCGCTGCTGATCGGCAACCCGGCGCAGCCGAAGAACTTGATCGACTTCAGTCTGATCAAGCCCAAGCGGGTAGAGGTTGCCGCCGATCTGGTGCAACAGGGCCCGGACCAGCCGCAGGCGACGCCGGCGCTGTAAACCTGCAGTGCGTTTCGCGTGGCGAATGGAACCCCTGACAACCCGCGGCCACTCATCGATTACTAGCGCGGGTTCAGCGCTCGTTGAGTCGTTTGGTGGCTTATCATTATAAAAAACGACCCTCAACTTTCTTTTTCCAGCGTCGATGCGCTCAAGCATTCGTCCGTCGATTTCAAAGCACTGGGACGCACTGGAAAACTGAACGTGGATGGCGTGAATTATCGCGTGCAAATGTCTATCGATGGTGAATTCAAGGTGCAGCGTGAGGGCCGCTCGTCCGTCTCGCCCGGGCGTTTCTTCAAGGCCGCTGGCGAGATGTTCAGCCATCGGTTGAACGATGGGGCTATGTCGTCACGTAGCGCGCGTATTGCCGACGTCTTGAACGCCAAGGCCTGGCAGGCACCTGCCCGCGCGCCGATGAATGCCAATCCTGGCCGGGTCCATCCGATGGCCAACCATGTCGAGCCGGCCCAGGTTCGGCAGCCCTCCAGCCAAGCTTTGCGGAGCAACATTCTCAAGCAGATTGAACATATGCCCCGGTCGAATTGGGAGGGACCGATAAAGGCCCTGGAGCACCTGGATGCGAAAGCCAAGACACTGTCTCCAGCGCGCATGCAGCAGTTGCTCGGGCAGTTGAATACGATCATGGGGATCGGCGATTCCCGCACCCGTAATGCCCGCCTGGAACAGTTCACGGCGTCACTGGGCGCTAAGGCATCCCAGGGCCGGGAGCAGGTCGGTCGGTTTCAAGGCCAAACCGGAGCCCCGACAGCGAAACCACACCCTCTCCAGGGCCAGCAGCCCCAGGGTGGCGCACGGATATTCCAGCAACCCTCGGCAGCGAGTTCGGCGCAGCGGCCTTTGACCCCGGAGCATTTCATGCGTGAAGAAAAAGCGCGCGCGGACTATTACAACGAGCGGCCGAGCGAGCGCCGGGCCGAGCAAGAATACTCCCGGTACATGCAACGGCTTTCGCAGCAGCCTGGCACGGGGGCGAGTTCACGGGTGGAGAACAGGCCTCAGGTTCCTCACCAGTCGCCAGGCGCTTCGCCGCGTACTCAAGTGGAAACCAGGATTCCGCAGCGTACCCTCGAAGATTTCAACCGCGATGAAGAAACCCGCGCCGATTACTACGGGGAGACGCCCAACTATGATGACGCACGCCGAGCGTTCGACGCGCAGCAGGGGGCGAGTGCTGGACGGCGCAAGTCGTCGTCGCGGGCTGAGTCACCCTCGGTAACCTCGGCGAGCACTGCCTCGGCACGCCCTGCGGCGGCCAGTATGCAGACTAAGGAGCTGGATCTGGCCCATTTCGAGCGCAGCGAGGAGGATCGGGCCAGCTATTACAACGAGCAGCCGGACTACCAGAGTGCCCTGCGCGAGTTCGAGAGTTACCAGGCTCGGCTCAAGGAAGGTTCCCGTTAGCGGTGAGCGACAACATTTATTCGACTACCGCTCGATATTCGCGGCACCTGCCGGCAAGGAACGATCATGAATGACCTGTTTATCAAAAACCTGTTTGCCGATGTGATGAAGAAAATGGAGCTGGATACCGAGGGGCTGCCGGCAAGCCATGAGTACTCGCTGATGATCGACGAACAATATCCCGTGCTGCTGCGCTACGACGCGCCCACCGAGAGGGTCATGCTGATCGGCTCGCTGGATCCGCAAGCGGCTCAGGATCAGGACGCGCTGCGCACGCGCATCCTGCGTGCGGGTCTCAATCCGCTGCGCACGGGTGGCCCCGGAGTGGGCCTCGATGAAGAGTCGGGCTTGTACTTTTCCTATGCCATCTTGTCCCGCATGAGTGCGAGTGCCGACTCGATATGCAAGGAGATGATCAAGCTGGTGGAGTGGGGAAAGAAGTTGGTGGCGGGGTAACAGGGAGAGGCATGATTTCCTGTCGGTGTTGATTCTGCTTCGTCCGGTCCCGATTCGTGGAGGAACGGGGGGCAGAAAAGCCCCGAACAAGCTCCTGAGATTGACGGAAACCGTGGCCTGCCTAAGGTTGTTTTTAGGCTGTCCCAATGGCGTGTTGCATGACGATAAGCCGTAGGTTGGGTCGGACGGCGCTCCGTTGAGGAGCGCAGCGACGAAGCCCAACG
>CBIHQF010000499.1:0-3537 GCA_966211665.1 uncultured Pseudomonas sp.
TTCGCCGCTGCCAGCGTCTGCGGCGGGCTGACCGTCGAGGCCGCGCTGGGTTCGCGGGCGCCTTTCGATGCGCGCATCCATGCCGCCCGCGGCCAGCGCGGGCAGATCGATGCCGCGGCCATCTACCGCTATCTGCTCGGCGACAGCAGCGAAGTCGGCCGCTCCCACGAAGCTTGCGACAAGGTGCAGGATCCTTACTCGCTGCGCTGCCAGCCACAGGTCATGGGCGCCTGCCTGACCCAACTGCGCCAGGCCGCCGAGGTGCTGGCGGTGGAAGCCAACGCGGTGTCCGACAACCCGCTGGTGTTCGCCGCCGAGGGCGATGTGATTTCCGGTGGCAACTTCCACGCCGAGCCGGTGGCCATGGCCGCCGATAACATCGCCCTGGCGATCGCCGAAATCGGCGCCCTGAGCGAGCGGCGCACCTCGCTGATGATGGATAAACATATGTCGCAGCTGCCGCCGTTCCTGGTGGCCAATGGCGGGGTGAATTCCGGCTTTATGATCGCCCAGGTCACCGCCGCCGCCTTGGCCAGCGAGAACAAGGCGCTGGCCCACCCGCACAGTGTCGACAGCCTGCCGACCTCGGCCAACCAGGAAGACCATGTGTCAATGGCCCCGGCCGCCGGCAAACGGCTATGGGAAATGGCCGCCAATACCCGTGGCGTCTTGGCCATCGAATGGCTCGGCGCCTGCCAGGGCCTGGATTTCCGCGAGGGGTTGAAAAGCTCGCCGCTGCTCGAACAGGCGCGTCAGGCGCTGCGGGCGAAGGTGCCGTACTACGTCGAGGACCGCTTCTTCGCCCCGGATATCGCCGCCGCCGATGCCCTGCTCGGCGAACGGGTGCTGACTGCGCTGTTGCCGGCCGGGATCTTGCCGTCGGTGTGAACCGGCCTGGGCGTCGCCGCGACGGGGCTCGATCCCAGGCCCCGCTGCGGCATGCAAGCGTACGTCGACAGCGAGTGGACGCGTTATCATCCGCGCATCGGGCGTAACCCAAGGAGCCGCTGTGACCAGTACCACCCCGCGCTACAAGGCGATCGAAGAGTTCCTTCTGGAGCGTATTCGCAGCGGCGTCTACCCGATCAATCATCAGATTCCCACCGAGGAACAGCTGGCGCGGGATTTCGGCGTCAGCCGGATGACCGCGAACAAGGCGATCCGCGATCTGGTGCAGAAGGGCTATTTGATCCGTCAGGCCGGGCTGGGCACCTTCGTCACCGACCGCAAGGCCGAGTCCTCGCTGCATGAAGTGTTGAATATCGCGGCCGAAGTCCGCGGGCGCGGCAACGACTACAGCAATCTGATCCTGCGCTGCGAGGCGATCAAGGCGGACGACGAAGTCGCCCTGCGCCTCGGTGTGCGCGTCGGCACGCCAACCTTTCACAGCATCCTGGTGCATTGCGAGAACGGCTTGCCGATCCAGTTGGAGGATCGCTACGTCAACCCGCGCTGGGTGCCGAACTACCTGGAAACCGACTTCGCCCGGCACACGCCGAACGAAGTGCTGGTCGCCGCCTGCCCGATTTCCGATGTCGAGCACGTGGTCGAGGCCGTGCTGGTCGATGGACAAACCGCCGAGTGGCTGGCCATGGACCCCGCCACCCCCTGCCTGAGCATGATCCGCCGCACCTGGTCGGATGATCATTTGGTCAGCTATGCGCGGTTGATCCATCCAGGGGACAGATACAAACTGCGCTCGGCGCTACGGCGGGGATAGCGCCCCTCGGCCCGGATCTGCCAAAGCCAGGTAGGGTGGATCGGGGCGCGTAGCTGACGCTTTTTTCACCCACCATCGTTGTTGGTGGATGGGTGAAGCGTCATCCACCCTACCATTTACAGCCCGTGGCCCGGATTGCGTAGCCTTAGTTACGATCCGCCAGCACGCCGATCAGGAAGAACACCAGCAACAGCACCGGCGCCAGGGTGTAGTTGTTGAAGTGACCAAGGCCCTGGGCCAGCCAGGGGGTGAGGAAGACCATCGCCAGGCCGTAGCCGACCGCGCAGACCAGCACGAAAATCAGGGTGCGGAAGAAGAAATTCAGTCCGCTGATCGAGCGCTGCACCCAGGCATTGATGCCGGGGCCGAAGAGTACGAACAGCGTGGCCATGATCGCCAGGGAGATGTCGTACAGGTGGCTGCGGCTCCAGCGCGAGAGGGTGGCGATCAGGTCGAGTAGCAAATCCATTGGGGCTCCTTGTGGGCGCGGCGCAGAACTCGTCGCGCAGCATGATGGCTGTGCTGCACGACGATGGGGAATGGACGGCGCTGATGCACGGGCCGCCTCTTGGCAGTGGACCTATGCCGGGTAAGCGACGGGTACGGGCCGGCGCGCTGTTCGAGCAGGACCGCGACCCCTGTCGGCGCATGTTCCGGCGCCATAGACTACCGGATTCGTATCGGCCTGTGTGTTGCGTTGTGGCCAGGTATCGGGGAGGTGGGATCAGCGGCCCACCAGGACTTTTCTGGGTTCCGGCTGTGGGGCTATCGCCCGCTCGGGCGCGTCTGCGGCGGGCAACAATGGCTGGCGGTTTTTCTCGGGAAAATACAGGCTTTCCTGACGACCGTGGCGGTCGAGGGTGACGTAGTGCTGGCTGACACTGTGCAGCTTGATTCCGGGAGCAATGCTGGCGCCGACCGCAACGCGCTGCGCGGCCTGCCCGGGCTGGCGGATGATGGCGATGGAGTGCCGGTTGTCGGGGTTCCTGAACACGGCCGCCAGGGTCAGTTGCAGGGAGGTGACCGGGGCGGGCCCGGCATGGCCAGGCAGCGGAGCGGGAAACAGCATGGCCAGCTGTTGCCGATCCAGCACGCGGGGCGGCACCGCTGGCTGTGCTTGGGTATAGTCGGCCGGAGCCTGCAGCAGCCGCCACAGCTGCATGCCCTGGTAGGTCAGGCTGAGGCTGCAGGCCATGAGCGCGAGCAGGCAGAGGCCTGCGGGCAGATGGCGTGCAGCACTGGAGTGGGCTTGTGCCATGGGTATCCCTCGCCAGGGCGGGCTTTCACAAGCGGGCATATTCAGTCGTCGGGTGTCGGTTCGGGAACTGCGGTAGCCGTGCGGCTGGGTAGTTGCTCGGGCAGCAGGGTCAGCGCCTTGACCGCCAGCTCACGGTTCGGATAGCTGCCATAGAGCAGGGCGTAGCGAGTGCCGCCCTCGTCCTGCTGCAGGCGCAGTGGCTGATCGGGATGACGGCTGAGCAGGGCCTGCATGAACGCCTCGTTGTCGCCTTCGATCAGGCGGATGGTGTAGCGCTCATGGGCGTGGGGCGTCGGTGCGTCGCCCCCCTGGCCGTTGCCCAGGCTGGCCGGATCGACAGGTTTGGGCGTCTCGATCAGGCTGCGTTGCGGTTGCGGTTGCGGTTGCGTCGGCTGGCGCAGATCCGTGACGGGGGTGTCCGCGTCCTGGCTGAATAGATCCCGGGCCTGCTGCGGCAGGTGGTGGTAGCCGCTGGCCTGGCCGAGCAGGCGCAGGTCGCGGTACTTGCCGAGGCTCAGGTTGGCCAGGCCCACGCCGTCCCGGGCCACGCTCGGACGCA
>CBIHQF010000500.1:0-3525 GCA_966211665.1 uncultured Pseudomonas sp.
GCCAGCCGCTCGAGGGCCCGGCGCGCATCGCGTTCGAGACGCGCCAGGCTGAACAATCCACTAATCGCCAGCACCATCCCGGCCATGGTCGGCAGGGTCGCCTGCCAGACGCCGGCGGCCATGCCGCGCGGGTTGCCGGTGCCGTTGATGGCCAGCACGTCGAACACCGCGACCATGCCGCTGACGGTGCCGAGCAGACCGAGCAGCGGGTACATCGCCACCAGGGTCTTGCTCAACCGCAATGGGCCGAGCAGGTGTTGCCGCGCCTGCGCGAGCCAGGCGCTACGTACCGCTCGTTGCCAGTTGCCGCTGTCGTCCCTCAGCACCAGCTGCCAGGCCTGGCGCCGCTCGCGGCCCCACTGTGGAAACACCCGGCGCACGTACCAGAAGCGCTCGAACATCAGCGTCCAGAACAACACGCAGAGCCCGGCCAGTGCCCACATCACCACGCCACCGGCACTCATGAAATCGAGCAGGGCATGCACGCTGTCGACCAGGCGCAGCCACAGCGTCAGCACATCAGTCACGACGCGGGTTCCCCGACAGGTGCAGGGCGATCAGCCCGGCGCTTTGCTGTTCGAGCAACTGGATCAGGCTCTTGCTGCGGCTGGCCAGCAGGCTGTGCAGGAACAGCAGCGGGATCGCCACCACCAGCCCCAGCACCGTGGTCACCAGGGCCTGGGAAATGCCCTCGGCCATCAAGCGCGAATCGCCGCCACCGCCCTGGGTGATGGCCTGGAAGGTGACGATCATTCCGGTCACGGTGCCGAGCAAACCGAGCAGCGGCGCCACCGCGCTGAGCAGCTTGAGCAGGCTCTGGCCTTTTTCCAGCGGTGGGGTTTCCTGCAGGATCGCCTCGTCGAGCTTCAGCTCCAGGGTTTCCAGATCCGCCAATTGCGGCTTCGGCCCCAATACGCCGATCACCCGGCCCAGCGGATTATCGTCGCGAGGCACGCTGAGATTGTGCATCTGGCTGCTGACGCCACGGCTCATGCGCGTCAGAAACACCATGCGCCACAGCGCCAGTAGCAAGCCGATAACGCCCAGGACGAGGATCACCCAACCGACCAACCCGCCCTGCTGCACGCGGTCCCACAAGCCGGGCTGACGCTGCAACTGCGCGAGCAAGGTGCCGCGGCTGGGGTCGATCGGCAGACTGGCAAGTGTGCCGTTGCCGTTCAGGTAATCCTCGACCTGGCCCAGCCCCGAGGGCTGACGCGCGGGAGCGAGCAGCTCGGCGGCATCGGCGTCGTAACGCAAAAAGGCGTCGGTGCCATAAGCGGAGAAGTTACCCACGCGCAGCACCGTCTGTTCGCTACGGCTGCCATCGGCGGCCACCACCGGCAATTGCAACTGCTCGACCCGACCGCTGGCGGTGAGGTCTTCGAGCAGCAGCATCCAGTAACCGTCGAGGTCCGCCGCCGATGGCAGGCTGCGGCTCTCGGCCAGAGCTTTGAGCTGCTTCAAACGCTGCGGAAATTGCGCATTGAGCAGATTGTCCTGCCATTGCCCGGCGACATCGCCGGCGCTCTGGCGCACCACGCCGAACAGTTCGCCGAGGTGTCCGGCGCGCTGGGCCAGGAGTTTTTCCTGCTCGGCCAATTCGGCTTCCTGACGGTCGAATTCGGCTTTCAGGCGCTCGGCTTCGGCTTTCTGGGTATTCAAGGCGGCGCGCGCGCTGGCGAGCAACTGCGCACGCTCGCCGCGCTCGGCGATAAATGCCTGCTCGCGGGCTTGCATGGCCGTTACTTCGGCGGCGCGTTCGCTGCGGATGCGCTGCAACAGTTGATCAGGGCTCAGCGGCTCGGCGGCGCCGGCAAATGCCGGCAACAATGCCAGGCTCAGGGCGAAAAGACGACGACTCATGGCTTGGACTCCAGCGCCAGGGTTTTCACGGGGAGATCGAGCAACGCGGGGGCCTGCTCCTGGCGGGCGATGGCGATGGCCTGACGCAACGGGCGCCGCGCGCTGCCGTCGAGCGGCTGCCAACTGCGGCTCTGCGGGTTCCACCAACCACTCTCATGGCCGTCGAGGGTTTGGAAATACAGCATCACCCGGCCCAGACGCAGGAACTCGACGCTGCGCGTGCTCCCGTCAGCGGGCAGTTCGCCACGCCAGGCTTCCAGGGTGCGGCCGTAGTCGCTCTCCACCTGATAGGCCTCGAGGATGCGCCGGTACTTTTCCGCCAGGCTGACATCCGCACGCGGCAGCAAGTCCTGCAATTGCGCGAGACGGTCGTTGCGCTCGTCCGGCAAGAACGGCAGGTCGGCGGCAATGAATTCGCCGAGCACTTCGACCATCCGGCGCATTTGCGGCGTCACCGCCTCCTGGGTGCGTTCGATGCCGGCGAGCTGCTCCTGGTAGCCGGCCAGTTCCTTGCGCTGGGCGGCGACCAGCTCACGAAGTTGAGTGTTATAACCTTGCAATGCTTCCGCCTGCTGCAAGGCGTTGCGGTACTCGATGAGCATTTCACGGCTGGCATCATCGAGTTGCTCGATGCGCGTTTGCGAGGCTTTGGCCTCGGCGGCCAGGCGCTGGCTTTCGTCCAGCGTGGTGCGGGGGGCGGTTTGGCGGGGGTGGGGCCGCGGCGGCCGGGGGGTGGCTTGCCCCCACCCCCGCGTCCAGGGAGGTCGCCGCAAGCGGTGCGCTGGCCAAAACCAGGGCAACCGCCAGCAAGCGCGTCGACACGAAAGGCATCAGAAATTCCTTGAGAGGGCTATTTTTAAAGAGAAGCATTATCAACTGAGGCCGACACATTCGGCAACTGCCGCCGATAGATTCCTGCCAACCAAGGGCGAGCCCAAACCTCGTACTCCGGGCCTTTCGATGATCGTCGACACACGCCGGCAGGCACACCGCGACCAAAGGCCGCAGCTCGGGGGGCGACATATCGCCAATGCCCGCTGAATCCAGGTTCGCAACTGAAAAGACCGGCCCGACGCGGCAATAACCACACTAATAGCAAGCTAATATATTGAGCTGGATCAAAAGACGCTTTTGGGACCCACCTAAGATCGGCAACAACCAAGACAAACCGATGTTTCACGGGAGCTCAACATGCGCAAATCGCTTTTCACCGCCTCCTTACTGGCCCTGGCCATCGCCGCGCCGGCCGCTAACGCCTACCAGGCGGGCGATATCATCCTGCGCGCCGGCGCCATTACCGTCGACCCGCACGAATCCAGCAGCGATATCTGGGTCGGCGCGCTGAGCACCGACGTCGCCGGCACCAGCGCCACGCTGGACAGCGATACCCAACTGGGCCTGAACTTCGCCTATATGTTGACCAGCAATATCGGCCTGGAACTGCTGGCCGCCTCGCCGTTCAGCCATGACGTCGGAGTCAAAGGCATGCCCGGCGGCTTTGCCGGTCTGAATGGCAAACTCGGCGAACTCAAGCACCTGCCGCCGACCCTGAGCGTCGTCTATTACCCACTCGATAGCGCCTCGGCCTTCCAACCCTATATGGGCCTGGGCATCAACTACACCTGGTTCTTCGACGACAAGCTGAGCAGCGAGGCCGAA
>CBIHQF010000501.1:0-3521 GCA_966211665.1 uncultured Pseudomonas sp.
CTTGCGGCTAACGCGCTTTAGCGCGGCCCGCAGGGCGAGTGAAACGAGTAATGCTTATGTACAGCTCGTACACTCGCGTGCGAGCCCAGTCCGCTTCCTCAACTGAGTTCGCCTTGCCTAGCCTTCGCTCGCTACGTTTTTCAACGGCCTGTAATTCGCTTTTTTTATCCGTTATCCCGCCCCACAACTCACCCCGGAGGTTTGCTGTGAAGTATTCACACGCATGCAGTTTCTTCGCCCTTGTCTGTTCCGCCATTGCCTGCGCCGGCGTCCGCGCCGAAAGCTACGTGATAGGTGTGGAGGATTCGGCATTCGCCCCGCATTACAGTGTCGACAAGCAAGGCCGGTACCAGGGCTTTGCCCGCGAGCTGTTCGACTTGTTCGCCGCCAAGAGCGGTGTGCAATTGAGCTTCAAGCCCTTGTCGGTGGCGCAGCTGTTACCGGCGTTGCTGGCCGGTGAGGTGGATTTTAAATACCCGGACAGCGCCAATTGGGCTCAGGAGCGCAAGGCCGGCAAGGCGCTGAGCTACAGCCAGGGAGTGGTCGATTATGTCGACGGCGTGTTGGTCGCGCCGCAGCGTCAGGGGCAGCCGCTCGAACGGCTCAAGCGTTTGGCGATGGTCGATGGCTGGACACCCAGGGGTTATCAGGAGCGCATCGATGCGCAGCAGATCGAACTGACCTACAGCGACGACCTGCGGCAGATGATCCGCCAGGCGCTGAAGAAGAACACCGACGGTGCGTACTTCAATGTAGTGGTGGCCACCCACTATCTCGACAATATCCGCGCCCGTCCTGGCGCGTTGGTGTTCGACGCCAAGCTGCCGCACAGCCGCGGCAGCTTTCACCTTTCCACCTTGAAACACCCGCAGTTGCTGCAACGTTTCGACCGTTTTTTGACCGAGCACCAGGCCGAAGTGGAGGTGTTGAAGGCGCGGCATGGGGTCGAAGCCAATCTGGATTCGGAATACATGGGGCTGGAGCAGTGGAAGGTGGATTTCCTCAAGCGCCAGCAGAGCAAGGGCGCGAGTGGTAGCTAGAGGCCGGCTCCTCCATCGGTCGTGCGTATGACCGGCGGCAGCTGCCGCCGGGCACTTTCCTTGAACCTTCGCAGAAGCGGGTCAGTCCATTTTTCGGGTGGCCGGGCTTTTGCCTGGCCGAATTGAGAAGGATTGAGACGAGGGGAACGAAATGGACAATAAAGAGGTAATTTCAGTACTCAACGATCTGATTGAAACCAGCAAAGATGGCGAGAAGGGTTTTCAAGAGTGTGCCGAAAACATCCAGAGTATTCAGCTTAAAACCCTGTTCAACCAGCGTGCGCAGGAGTGCGCGGCGGCCGCCGCAGATTTGCAGCAACTGGTCCGCGGCCTGGGTGGCGATCCGGAAAGCAAACCCAGTTTGGCCGGGGCGCTGCACCGCCGCTGGGTCGACCTGAAAGGCATGGTCACCGGCAAGGACGACGAAGCCATTCTCAACGAGTGCGAGCGTGGTGAGGACATTGCCTTGAAAAAGTACAAGGAAGCCTTGGAGAAGGATCTGCCGCAGTCGATCCGCATGGTCGTCGAAAAGCAATACCAGGGCGTGCAGCGCAACCACGATCAGGTTAAGTCCTTGCGCAACTTGGCCCGTGCCAGCTGATGCGGCGCACATAGCGACCTATGAATCGCCGCTATTACCTGTGCCAGTTTCACCGAGGGGAGGAGTGCTAGCGGCGCTCCTTCCTCATATCTCGGCTGCGACCCGCCGCCCGCAAAGGACTGGCACCGCTACCAATGCCAGCCCGTCTTCCTCCCAAAGTACCATTCTGCCGAGCGCGTTTGCGGTGCATAACTAGCACTACCGGAATTCGCCGGCTGATAAGAAGAGGACCGCGCCATGTGGACTAAACCCGCCTTCACCGATCTGCGCATTGGTTTCGAAGTCACGATGTACTTCGCCAATCGTTGATCCGCCTGCCCCGACCCTTCGTCGGGGCAACCTCACTGGGAATCCAGCATGCATATCCATATTCTCGGCTCCGCCGCCGGCGGCGGCTTTCCGCAATGGAACTGCAACTGTCGCAATTGCCGCGGCATGCGCGACGGCAGCGTACGTGCACAGCCGCGCACGCAGTCCTCGATCGCCCTGAGCGATAACGGCAAGGACTGGATACTGTGCAACGCATCGCCGGATATCCGCGCGCAAATCGAATCGTTCCCGGCGTTGCAGCCGGCGCGCAAAACCCGCGATACGGCGATTGGCGCCATCGTGCTGATGGACAGCCAGATCGACCACACCACCGGCCTGCTGACCCTGCGCGAAGGTTGCCCGCACCAGGTGTGGTGCACCGAGATGGTCCATCAGGACCTGACCACCGGCTTTCCGCTGTTCACTATGCTCGAACACTGGAATGGCGGCCTGCGGCATAACCTGATCGAGCTGGATGGCGTGCCCTTCAGCATCCCCGTCTGCCCGGATCTACAGTTCACCGCGGTGGCCCTGCGCAGCAGTGCGCCGCCGTATTCGCCGCACCGCGGCAACCCGCATCCGGGCGACAACATCGGTCTGTTCGTCGAAGACCGGCGCACCAGCGGCAAATTGTTCTACGCCCCCGGCCTGGGGCAGGTGGACGAGCCGTTGCTGGCCTGGATGCGCCGCGCCGATTGCCTGCTGGTCGACGGTACCTTGTGGCGCGACGACGAAATGCGTTTGTGCGAGGTCGGCGACAAGCTCGGCAGCGAGATGGGCCATCTGCCGCAAAGCGGCCCTGGCGGCATGATCGAGCTGCTCGATGCGATACCGGCGCAACGGAAGATTCTGATTCATATCAACAACACCAATCCGATCCTCGATGTCGATTCGCCGGAACGCGCTGAGCTCAGCGCCCACGGCATCGATGTCGCCTGGGACGGCATGAGCATTAATTTGTAGGGTGCGCGGGGCCGCCTAGGCTGTGTGCACCGGAGAGCTTCTATGAGCCAATCCGCCATGGGCCCCGCTGAGTTCGAGCAGGCGCTACGCGCCAAGGGCGCCTACTACCATACCCATCACCCGTTTCATCAGGCGATGTACGCCGGCCGGGCGACCCGCGAGCAGATCCAGGGCTGGGTCGCGAACCGCTTCTACTATCAGGTATGCATCCCGCTCAAGGATGCGGCGATCATGGCCAATTGCCCCGATCGCGACACCCGCCGCGAGTGGATCCAGCGCATTCTCGATCATGACGGCGGCTTCGGCGAAGAGGGCGGCATCGAAGCCTGGCTGCGCCTGGCCGAGGCGGTGGGTTTGAAGCGCGAGCAGGTGCTGTCGCAGGAATTGGTGTTGCCGGGGGTGCGCTTCGCCGTCGATGCCTACGTCAACTTCGCCCGCCGTGCCAACTGGCAGGAGGCGGCCAGCAGTTCGCTGACCGAGCTGTTTGCCCCGCAGATCCATCAGTCGCGCCTGGACGCCTGGCCGCAGCATTACCCCTGGATCGACGCCGGCGGTTACGACTACTTCCGCAAGCGTCTGAAGGAAGCGCGCCGCGATGTCGAACATGG
>CBIHQF010000502.1:0-3520 GCA_966211665.1 uncultured Pseudomonas sp.
CCGCGCCGTCGGGGGCGGCGGGCTCCGCGAGCCCGTGACCGCCGGGGGGGGGGGAAGCTCGGGCCGGGCGTTGCGCGGGGGGGGGCCGGGGCGGGCCCGGCCCGACGACCACGGCCGCACCTTGCACCTGCGCTCGGTGGAGCACGCCCGCGAGTTGCTGCATGAGCTGCCCCGGGTGCCTTTCCATCTGGTGCATGCCTCGGTGCACGACGAGATGTGCGGCATGCCGACGGGCACTCAGAACACCCTGCGCGTGCCTATTTCCTTGAGTTCTTCCTGGTAGCGTCCTGGCCGCGACGAGGCCATCGGGCACTCATGCACCTTGCCAAGCGCTCCCGGCGCTTTCATCACAGCGAGATCGTCGTTCCATGAATACTCGCCGGCTTACCCTGGTGCTCGGTGACCAACTGTCTTTCGACCTACCCAGCCTGCAAGCGCTGGACCCGCGGCGCGATGCCGTGCTACTGGCCGAGGTGGCGGCGGAAACCGAGTACGTGCCGCATCACCCGCAAAAAATCGCGCTGATTTTCAGCGCCATGCGCCATTTTGCCGAAGCGCTACGCGAGCGTGGTTGGCGCGTGCATTACGTCAAGTTGGACGATGTGCACAACAGCGGCTCGCTGCCCGGCGAGCTGCAGCGTTGGGCGGCCCGCTTGCAGGCGACCGAGGTGCATCTGACCGAGTCTGGCGAATGGCGCCTGGAGCAGGCGTTGCGGGCTTGCACCGTGCCGATCGTCAGGCATGCCGACAGCCGCTTCGTCTGTAGTCGTGGCGAGTTCGCGCGCTGGGCCGGAGGGCGCAAACAGCTGCGCATGGAGTTTTTCTATCGCGAGATGCGGCGCAAGATCGGGCTGCTGATGAATGGCGACGGCACACCGGTGGGCGGCGCCTGGAACTTCGATGCGGAGAACCGTAAGACGCTGCCCAAACAGATCAAGGCGCCGATGGCGGCGCGTTTTCCGGCGGATGGCACCACTCGGGAGGTGTTGGCCCTGGTGGCGGCGCGCTTCAGTCATCACTACGGCAGCGTGGCGGCCTTCGACTACCCGGTGACCCATGCCGAGGCCGAATCGCTGTGGCGGCATTTTCTAGACTTCGCCCTGCCGGCCTTCGGCGATTACCAGGACGCCATGGCCTTGGGCGAGCCGTTTCTATTCCATGCGCGGATCAGCGCGGCGTTGAACATCGGCCTGCTGGACGTGCGCCGGCTCTGTGCGGATGTCGAAGCCGCCTACTGGCGCGGCCGGGTGCCGTTGAATGCCGCCGAGGGGTTTATCCGTCAACTGATCGGTTGGCGCGAGTACGTGCGCGGTATCTACTGGCTGCAAATGCCCGAATATGCCGAGCGCAACGCCTTCGGCAACACGCGGCCGCTGCCCGAGTTCTACTGGAGCGGCAAAACCCGGATGCGATGCATGAGCCAGGCCATCGGCCAGACGCTGGAGCATGCCTATGCCCACCATATCCAGCGGCTGATGGTAACCGGCAATTTCGCCCTGCTCGCCGGCATTCGGCCCAGCCAGGTCTGCGACTGGTACCTGGCGGTGTATATGGATGCATTCGACTGGGTCGAGTTGCCCAATACCCTGGGTATGGTCATGCATGCCGATGGCGGTTACCTGGGCTCCAAGCCTTATTGCGCCAGTGGCCAGTACATCAAGCGCATGTCCAACTACTGCGGCGACTGCGCGTACAAGGTCAGCGAAAGCGTGGGCGAGCAGGCTTGCCCGTTCAATGCGCTGTATTGGCACTTTTTGCTGCGTCATCGTCAGCAATTGGCTGGCAATAACCGGCTGGGCATGATCTATCGCGGTCTGGACAAGATGAGCGAGGCCAAGCGGCAAGGGCTCTGGTCCCGTGGCGAGCAGCTGTTGGCGCGCCTGGATGCCGGTGAGCCCTTATGAAAAAGGCCGAACTGCCGGGGTCAGGACCTGCCAGGTGTGCGGCTTGCCCTTCACCTGGCGCAAGAAATGGACGCGTTGCTGGGGCGAGGTTAAATATTGCTCCGAGCGCTGCCGCCGCCAACGTACGGCGGGCGGTTAGAGCGGGTGGGCGCTTTGTGCTAGGCTGGCCGACCTTTTTTAGCCCAGCGGAGCAGTGCAATGTCCGAAATCAACCTCACGACCGATGAAACCCGCGTCAGCTACGGCATCGGTCGTCAACTTGGCGGCCAATTGCGCGACAATCCGCCACCGGGCGTGAGCCTGGAGGCGATCGTCGCCGGTCTGTCCGATGCGTTCAGCGGCCAGCCGAGCCGCGTCAGCGAGGCCGAACTGTCCGCCAGCTTCAAGGTCATTCGCGACGTGATGCAGGCCGAAGCGCAAGCCAAGGCCGAAGCGGCCGCCGGCGCCGGCTTGGCCTTCCTCGCCGAGAACGCCCAGCGTGACGGCGTCACCGTGCTGGCTTCCGGCCTGCAATATGAGGTGCTGAGCAGCGGCGAAGGCGCCAAGCCGTCCCGCGAAGACACCGTACGTACCCACTACCACGGCACCCTGATCGACGGCACCGTGTTCGACAGCTCCTACGAGCGCGGCCAGCCGGCCGAGTTTCCGGTTGGCGGCGTGATCGCCGGCTGGACCGAAGCCCTGCAACTGATGAACGCCGGCAGCAAATGGCGCCTCTACGTGCCGAGCGAACTGGCTTACGGCGAGCAGGGCGTTGGCAGCATCCCGCCGCATAGCGTGCTGGTGTTCGACGTCGAGCTGCTGGAAGTGCTCTAACAGGCTGTTGAAAAACTACCTGCGTTGCCGATACGGCGCTAAAAACAGGCTCGGCTAGCCGCTTGCGGCTAACGCGCTTCAGCGCGGCCCGTAGGGTGAGCGAAGCGAGTAATGCTCATTTACAGCTCGTAAAGTCGAATGCGACCCAGTCGCTTCCTCGCCTGTTTTTGTGGGGACGCCTAGTCATTGTCTCGGCTGCCTCGGCTCGGGCTTCCTGCTTCGCTCTACCTCCTGCATCCATGCAGTCGTCGCCTACGTTTTTCAACGGCCTGCTAAGCCGCAATCCTGGGGCGGCTCGCTGCCCTGTGGACCCGGATGCTTCCGTAGCCTGGATAAGCCTTGGCGCAATCCGGGATCGCTATCCCGGATTGCGCCGCGTTCCGCGGCTTATCCGGGCTACTAGAGCCTGGCGTCGTTTCGATCTCACGGGCGCAATGCCTGGGCGTAGCAGAACAGAAACAGATTGCGCACCAGCTCCTTGAGCACCAGAGGTTCGTTGGAATTGAGTTCGTGCAGATCCAGATCGCCCATATCGCGCAATTCATCCAGCGCTTGCTCCTTGAGCACCGCGCACACCTCGCCGGTGTTGCGGTTGAGAATGCGCAGGTAGGGTTGCGGCCGATCAAGCCAGGCATCGATCAAATAGGTCATTACTCATCTCCTTGTTAAGTGGTCCAGATGAGAATAATTCCTATTCAATTTATAGCAAGGATTAATTGTTCTCCGTTGATCGGGTGGCGCTCGCATGGCCAATGAAAGGCTATGTACCCATTGCGTGTTGCTGGGGCTTTCAGGGAAGA
>CBIHQF010000503.1:0-3519 GCA_966211665.1 uncultured Pseudomonas sp.
GCCTAGGCTTATCCGGGCTACAGGGTTTGATCGTTCCTCACGTCGAACCGTCCGCGTGGGAATGCAGTTGGCGACGCTCCGCGTCGTAGGGCCGCAGTGCGCCGCCGGGATGGGTTTAAAGCGCTTCATGGTTCTTTGGTTTCCAGCGTTTCAGCAGCAGCGCATTGCTCACCACGCACAGGCTCGACGCCGCCATCGCCGCGCCGGCGAGCATCGGGTTGAGCAGGCCGATGGCGGCCAGCGGGATGCCGATCAGGTTGTAGATGAATGCCCAGAACAGGTTCTGGCGGATCTTGTCGTAGGTGCGCCGGCTGATCTCCAGCGCGGCCGGCACCAGGCGTGGGTCGCCGCGCATCAGAGTGATGCCGGCGGCGTGCATGGCCACGTCGGTACCGCTGCCCATGGCGATGCCGACATCCGCGGCGGCCAGTGCCGGGGCGTCGTTGATGCCATCGCCGACCATCGCCACCACGGCGTCCTTGCGCAGCCCGGCGATGATCGTGGCTTTGTCGGCCGGCAACACTTCGGCATGCACCGAGTCGATACCCAAGGCGTTGGCCACGGCGTTGGCGCTGCCCTTGTTATCGCCGCTGATCAGGTGGCTGCGGATACCCAGCGCCTTGAGCTCGGCGACGGCCTCGGCTGCGCCCGGTTTGAGCGTATCGCCGAAGGCGAACAGCCCGAGCACGCGGGGGCTGGGGTTCTCCTCGATCAGCCAGGACAGGGTGCGGCCCTCGGCTTCCCAGGCCAGGGCCTCGGCGACCAGCACGCTGTTCTGCAACCAATGCTCTTCGAGCAGGCGCTTGTTGCCCAGGGCCAGGCGCCGTTCGCCGATCTGCCCGGCGATGCCTCGCCCGGCCAGGGCCTGGCTGTCGCTGACCTCCGGCAGTTGCAGTTGGCGTGCGCTGCAGGCGTCCAGCACGGCCTTGGCCAGCGGGTGTTCGCTGCCGCGTTGCAGGGCGCCGGCCAGTTGCAGCAACGCCTCGGTGTCGCCATCGACCGCGCGCAAGTGGGCGATCTGCGGGCTGCCGGAAGTCAGGGTGCCGGTCTTGTCGAAGGCCACCGCGGTCACGCCATGGGCCACTTCCAGGGCGCCGGCGTCCTTGATCAGAATGCCGTGCCGTGCGGCCACGCCGGTGCCGGCCATGATTGCGGTCGGGGTGGCCAGGCCGAGGGCGCAGGGACAGGCGATCACCAGTACCGCCACGGCATTGAGCAGGGCGGTTTCCAGCGGGGCGCCGAGCATCGACCAGGTCAGCAATGTGCCCAGCGCGAGCAGCAGCACGGTCGGGACGAACACCAGGCTGACCTTGTCCACCAGTTTCTGGATCGGCGCCTTGGCCGCCTGGGCGTCTTCGACCAGGCGAATGATTTTCGCCAGCACGGTTTCCGCGCCCAGGGCGGTGGTTTCCACCACCAAACGACCTTCGCCATTGATCGCCCCGGCGGTGACCGTATCGCCCGGTTGCTTGGGTTGCGGCAGGCTTTCGCCACTGATCAGGGCTTCGTCGGCGTGGCTGCGGCCGGCCACTACCTGGCCATCGACCGGGAAGCGTTCGCCCGGCTTGACCACCACCTGATCGCCGAGGGCCAAGGCGCTCAGTGCCACCAACTGCTCCTGACCGTCGCGCAGGCGCAATGCCTGATCGGGGCGCAGCGCTTGCAGCGCGCGGATGGCGCTGGTGGTCTGGCGTTTGGCGCGGCTTTCCAGGTATTTGCCGAGCAGGATCAGGCTGATGATCACCGCCGAGGTTTCGAAATACAGGTGTGGCATGCTGCCGGCAGGCGCGGTCGCCCATTGGTAAAGGCTCAGGCCGTAACCGGCACTGGTGCCGATGGCCACCAGTTGATCCATGTTGCCGGTGCGCGCCAGCAACGCGCGCCAGGCGGCCCGGTAGAAGCGCGCGCCGAGCACGAACTGCACCGGAGTGGCCAGAACGAACTGCACCCAGGCCGGCAGCATCCAGTGCACGCCCAACGCCTCGAGCAGCATCGGCACCAACAAGGGGGCGGTCAGCAGCATGGCCAGTGCCAGCGCCAAACGCTCGCGTTGTAGATGGCGATCGGCCGCGGAGGAGGATGGTTGCTGCTCTTCCACCAGGCTTGCCGAGTAACCCGCGGCGCTCACCGCTTGCAGTAGCGGCTGCGGATCGAGGCCGGCGACGACTTCGAGTCGCGCCTGCTCGTTGGCCAGGTTGACGCTGACCGACAGCACCCCCGGTTGCTGCGCCAGGGCGCGTTCGACGCGGCCGACGCAGCTGGCGCAGGTCATGCCCTCGATGGCCAGTTCCAGGCGTTCGCTGGGCACCTGATAGCCAGCGTCTTCGACCGCCGCGAGCAGCTGCGTCAGGCTGTCTCGGGGCGCCTCGATGCGTGCCTGTTCGCTGGCCAGATTGACGCTGACGCTCTGCACGTCGGCAACCAGGCCAAGGGCGCGCTCGACACGTCCGGCGCAACTGGAGCAGGTCATGCCGCTGATCGGCAGTTCGAAAGTTGTCAGGCTGGTCATACGAAGTTCTCCATCGGATTCCGCTACAGGATCAACCTTGACCCGAGGGTAAGGTCAAGCGCTTTTTTATTGCTTGACCTTACCCTCGGGGTAAGCCTGACACTGGCCGCCGCCCCGCAGTGGGGGACTTACCTTCAATCAGGAGTTTATCGATGCAAGCACCACAGGTTCATACGCTCAACGTGCAAGGCATGACATGCCAACACTGCGTCAAGACCATCACCGAAGCCTTGCAGGCGCGCGACCCGGCCGCAGATATAAAGGTCAAGCTGGCCGGCGGCGAGGTGCGCGTGAGCAGCAGCTTGTCGAGCGACGAGCTGATCGTTGCGATCGCCGAGGCGGGGTATGGGGCTGGTTTGGCCTGATAGGTTCGATTCCCGGTTTGCCGCCGGGCTTCGCACTCATTCAGCGATCACCAATAACACCGCATGGCGACCTTGTTGGGTTACGCGGCGGCCGAAGGTGATGCCGCGATTTAAACTGCGATAATCGCCGCTAACCCAACCTACTCAGCTCGTAGCCTGGATAAGCGCAGCGCAATCCGGGACCGCAGGCACCACCAGCCCGGATTGCGCCAAGGCTTATCCGGGCTACTCGGCTGGCTCTACCAATCGCGGATCAAGCCGCGAAAGCAGGCATCGACCAGGGGCGCGGTGTCGTTCAACGGGTCGAACAGGCCGGGGTCGCGCAGCCAATCGTGGAACAAGCCGACGATCAGCGCGTGCAGCGAGCGGGCCGCCAGACGCGGGCTGATTCCGGCGTGCAGGCGCGGGGCGACGTCGGGGCGTGCGAACTGTTGCTCGCACAGCCGGATAAATAGATTGATAAAGGCCTCATGGCGCTCTTCGGCCTCGCGCAGGTCGGCGGTGAATTCGCAACGGCGCAGCAGGATGGTGAAGATGCGCCGCTTCTGTTCGTCGCGGGCCAGGTTCTCGATGGCTTCGATGCACAACTCGCGCAGGCTCAGCAGTGGGTCGCGATCGGCGCAGCCGGCCAGGCGTTCGGCCAGT
>CBIHQF010000504.1:0-3513 GCA_966211665.1 uncultured Pseudomonas sp.
AGCCTGTTTTTAACGCCCCTCTCTTTTATCAAGAGGGCCAACGCAGGTAGTTTTTAGAGCATCAGCGGCGCGCGCTCGCTCAGGGTTCGCAACGCCGCCGCCCAGCTCGGGTGATCGTTCAGGCAGGGCACCAGCTGCAGGCTTTCGCCGCCTGCCGCGATGAATTGTTCGCGGCCACGGTCGCCGATTTCCTCCAGGGTTTCGATACAGTCGGCGACGAACGCCGGGCACATCACCAGCAGCTTCTTCACCCCTTCTTTAGCCAATTCGTCCAACCGCGTTTCGGTGTAGGGCTCGATCCACTTGGCCCGGCCCAAGCGGGACTGGAAGGACACCGACCACTGCTCCGGGCGCAACCCCATGCGCGTGGCGAAGGCTTCGGCGCTGCGCAGGCATTGCGCGCGGTAGCAGGTTGCGAGCACCTCGGGCGGCGCCGTGCGGCAGCAGTCCGGGCCTTTCAGGCAATGGCCGCTGGGGTCGAGTTTATGCAGATGGCGCTCGGGCAAACCGTGGTAGCTCAGCAATAGGTGATCGAAATCCTGTTCGAGATAAGGCTTGGCGCTGTCCAGCAGGGCATCGAGGTATTCCGGCTGGTCGTAGAACGGCCGCAGGATGGCGAAGCGTATATCGAGTTTGTGCTCGCGCACCACGCGCAGCGCTTCCTCGATCACCGTGGTCACGGTGCTGTCGGCAAATTGCGGGTAGAGCGGTGCCAGGGTCACCTGTTTGACGCCCCGCCCTGCCAACTCGACGAGTACCGTCTCGATCGACGGCTCGCCGTAACGCATCGCCAAGGCCACCGGGCCATGCGGCCATTGGCTTTTCATCGCATCTTGCAAACGCTTGCTCAGCACCACCAGGGGCGAGCCTTCCGGCCACCAGATCGAGGCGTAGGCATGCGCCGAGGCCGCCGGGCGCTTGAGCAGAATCAGCGACACCAGCAAGCGCCGCACCGGCCACGGCAGGTCGATCACATAGGGGTCCATCAGGAACTGATTGAGGTAACGCCGCACATCAGCCACTTCGGTCGACGCGGGAGATCCCAGGTTGACCAGTAACAAGGCGTGATCAGTCATACATTTTCCCTAGTTCAGTGTGGGCCCAGCAGATCGGCCAGGGCGACATCCAGATGAATGAAACGGAAGGTGAAACCGGCCTCTTGCAAGCGCGTCGGCAAGGCGCGCTGGCCGCCCAGCAGCAACCCGGACAATTCGCCCAAGGCGGTGCGCAGCACGAACGCCGGTACCGGCAAGATCGCCGGGCGGTGCAACTCGCGCCCCAGTGCCCGGGCGAACTCGCCATTGCGTTCCGGGTATGGCGCGCAGGCATTATAAGGACCGCTGGCCTGTTGCCGCTGCAAGAGAAAATCGATCAGGGCGATTTGGTCGGCGATATGAATCCACGGCATCCATTGCCGCCCGTTACCCAGTGGCCCGCCCAAGCCCAGCTTGAACGGCGGCAGCAAGCGTTTGAGAAAACCGCCGTCCTTTGCCAGTACCAGGCCGGTGCGCAGAATCACCACGCGAATGCCCAGGTCAGTGGCGCGCTGCGCGGTTTCCTCCCAGGCACTACATAGCTGCGCAGCGAAGTCGCTGGTAACGGGCGGCGAGTCCTCATGCAGTTCGCGCTCGCCGCCGTCGCCGTAAAAGCCCACCGCCGAACCGGACAGCAATACTTCGGGCCGCTGCTCGCGCGTCGCCAGCCAGGCCAACAGCTGCTCGGTCAGGGCGATACGGCTATCCCATAACACGGCCTTGCGTGCCCGGGTCCATGGCCGGTCGGCGATAGGCGCGCCAGCCAGATTGACCACGGCATCGAACGGCTCGTCGGTCAGCTCCTCGAGCCGACCGACGCCACGTACTTGATTGCCGCAGAGCTGCGCGACCTGTTGCGGGCGACGACTCCATACGCTCAGCCGATGCCCCTGCTCGATCCAGTAGTGACAGAGGCTACGGCCGATCAGGCCGGTACCGCCGGTCAGTAAGATATTCATGGCGTATTCCTCGCAGGGTGTAACACTGAGTAAAGACGAGCCTCTCAGGTCATCTTACGAATATCTGCCGGGCTGCGACCTGATCTATGACGGTGCGACACGCCTTTAATCGCGCCCCGAGTTGTCTTTAATATAAAGAGGCGATGATTGCTACGATCATCTTATACATTAAAAGGTTATTGTATAGCTTTTGTCTAAAGCGTAGCCTACCGCTCTAGCACATGAGGTAAGCCATGACAGCAGCACAAGCTCCCATCGCCATCATTGGCACCGGCATTGCCGGACTTTCTGCCGCCCAGGTTCTGCATGCCGCAGGCCACGAAATTCAATTATTCGAAAAAAGTCGCGGCAGCGGCGGTCGTATGGCCAGCAAGCGCAGCGACGCCGGCGCCCTTGACCTGGGTGCACAATATTTCACCGCCCGCGACCGCCGTTTCGTCGAAGCGGTGCAGCAATGGCAAGCACGCGGCTGGGTCAGCGAGTGGTCGCCGAGTCTGTATCACTGCAAGGAAGGCCTGCTCAGCGCCTCGCCGGACGAGCAGGTACGCTGGGTTGGCAGCCCGCGCATGAGCGCGATCACCCGCGCCATGCTCGGCGCATTGGCGGTGCATTTCTCCTGCCGCATCACCGAAGTATTCCGCGGCGAGCGGCACTGGCACCTGTTGGATGCCGAAGGCAAGAGCCACGGCCCGTTCAGCCACGTCATAGTGGCGACGCCCGCACCCCAGGCCACCGCCTTGCTGGCCAGCGCACCTAAACTGGCGAGCGCCGCCGCCACGGTCGCCATGGAACCGACCTGGGCGGTCGCCCTGGCATTCGCCACCCCGCTCGACAGCCCGGTGGAAGGCTGCTTCGTCCAGGACAGCCCGCTCGACTGGCTGGCGCGCAACCGCAGCAAACCGGGCCGCGACACCAGCATGGACACCTGGGTCCTGCACGCCACCAGCGCCTGGAGTAAGCAGCATCTGGATTTGTCCAAAGAGGCGGTGACCGAGCACCTGTATGGCGCCTTCGCCGAGCTGATCGGCTGCGCCGTGCCCGCACCGACTTTCAGCCTGGCGCACCGCTGGCTGTACGCACGCCCGGCCAGTGCCCACCAATGGGGCGCATTGGCTGATGCCGATCTGGGCCTGTACGCCTGCGGCGACTGGTGTCTTTCCGGCCGGGTGGAAGGCGCCTGGTTGAGCGGCCAGGAGACCGCGCGCAAGCTGCTCGAACACCTGCAATGAGCAGGCCCGCCACCACGCAACGGCGTCTCAATCCGCACAAGCTGCTGCTGTCCAAATGGACGGCAGCCCAGCCCGTTAAGCGCGAGAAGCATTTTCTGGTCACCGAACTGTTCTGCGACGAGCAGGGCGAGGTGCTGGCAATCGAGCTGCAGGCCGTCCTCACCCAACGCAGCGAGCGGATCGATTGGCGCGAGCTGCAGAACGTCGAGCACTGGAAGATCGGCTGGGCCTAGGGCCGCGACACGAATCATTTGTCGCAGTCCGTGGGAGGGGCCGGGCGGCGCTCCGCTT
>CBIHQF010000505.1:0-3510 GCA_966211665.1 uncultured Pseudomonas sp.
CGCCTCGTAACCGCTCCCGGGTATCGCAGCGATACCCAGGGCGCAGATTCCCGGGTATCGCTTCGCTCGACCCGGGCTACCATTGAAATGACTCTTATCTGCAAGGGACTGCAGCGATGGTGCTCTATCGCCGCGACACTACGCCGGGGGCGATCTGGTTTTTTACGCTTAACCTGGCGAACCGCCATAGCGATTTGCTGACTGCACATATCGATCTGCTGCGCGCCAGCTTTAGACATGTGATGCGCCTTCACCCGTGGCATATCAAGGCTATCGTGGTCCTCCCCGATCACTTGCACGCACTCTGCACGTTGCCGCCTGGGGATGCGGATTTTTGCGCTGCGTTGGCGCCTGATCAAGAGCGGTTTTTCCCGAGCCGTGCCAGCCGGTGAGCGCGTATCGCCTAGCCATCAACGCAGGGGAGAACGCGGCATCTGGCAGCAGCGTTATTGGGAGCATCGTATTCGTGACGAGGACGACTTTGCCCGTCATGTCGATTACATCCATCACAACCCACGTAAACACGGCCATGTGGAGCACGTGATCGACTGGCCGTGGTCGTCGTTTCATCGTTATGTCGCATCAGGGGTATTGCCGGCGGATTGGGCGGGCGGCCTGCACGATGAGCCGTTGACCGGGGAAAGGACGTAGCCTTGATGGCTCCTAGAACGCTCCCGGGTATCGCTTCGCTCAACCCCGGCTACGAACTGGGCTACAAGATGTGTCCGTAGTCCGTAGCCTGGGTTGAGCGCAGCGATACCCAGGGAAATGCCTGACGGGTTTCGCGATCCTCAATCTGGGGTAGCTCAAACAAAAAGGCCAGTCTCTCGACTGGCCTTTGGCTTTACCGCTCTACCCGCGCTTTACCCCCGGGTATCGCTTCGCTCAACCCGGGCTACGAGGTGTGCCCGCGCTTAGCCGTTGCTGGGGAATGCGAATTGCGCCGCCTCATGGGAGGCGCGCTGCGGCCAGCGCTGGGTGATGGCTTTTTTGCGGGTGTAGAAGCGCACGCCATCCGGGCCGTAGGCGTGCAGGTCGCCGAACAGCGAGCGCTTCCAGCCGCCGAAGCTGTGGTAGGCCACCGGCACCGGCAGGGGTACGTTGACGCCGACCATGCCGACTTCGATTTCGTCGCAGAACAAGCGCGCGGATTCGCCGTCGCGGGTGAAGATTCAGGTGCCGTTGCCGTATTCGTGGTCGTTGATCAACTGCATGGCATCTTCCAGGCTGTTGACGCGGACGATGCACAGCACTGGGCCGAAGATTTCGTCGGTATAGATGCTCATTTCCGGGGTGACCATATCGAACAGGGTGCCGCCAACGAAGAAGCCGTTTTCGTTGCCGGCAACCACCAGATCACGGCCGTCGACCACCAGGCTGGCGCCCTGGGCGACGCCGGCGTCGATATAGCCTTTGACCTTGTCGCGCGCCGCGCCTGTGACCAGCGGGCCCATATCCAGGCCGCAGGAGGTGCCGGCGCCGATTTTCAGGCCTTTGATCTGTGGGATCAGCTTCTTCACCAGAGCATCGGCGATCTGGTCGCCCACGCACACGGCCACCGAGATGGCCATGCAGCGCTCGCCGCAGGAGCCGTAGGCCGCGCCCATCAGCGCGCTGACGGCGTTGTCCAGATCGGCGTCGGGCATCAGCACGGCGTGGTTCTTGGCGCCCCCGAGGGCCTGCACGCGTTTGCCGCGCTTGGTGCCTTCGCTGTAGATGTATTCGGCGATCGGGGTGGAACCGACGAAGCTCAGGGCTTTGACTTCCGGCGCTTCGATCAGGCCGTCGACCGCTTCCTTGTCGCCGTGCACGACGTTGAGCACGCCTTTCGGCAGGCCGGCTTCGTGCAGCAGCTCGGCGATGTACAGGGTCGAGCTGGGGTCGCGCTCGGATGGCTTCAAGATGAAGCAGTTGCCGCAGACGATGGCCAGCGGGTACATCCACAGCGGCACCATGGCCGGGAAGTTGAACGGGGTGATCCCTGCCACGACCCCAATAGGCTGGAAGTCGCTCCAGGCGTCGATGTTCGGGCCGACGTTACGGCTGTATTCACCCTTGAGGATTTCCGGGGCTGCGCAGGCGAATTCGACGTTTTCGATGCCGCGCTTGAGCTCGCCGGCGGCGTCTTCCAGGGTTTTCCCGTGCTCTTCGCTGATCAGTCGGGCGATGGTCGCTTCGTGCTGTTCGAGCAGTTGCTTGAAGCGGAACATCACCTGGGCGCGCTTGGCCGCCGGGGTGTTGCGCCAGGCCGGGAACGCGGCCTTGGCCGAGTCGATGGCCAGTTGCAGGGTGGCGCGGTCGGCCAGGGCGACTTGCTTGCCGGCCTCGCCGGTGGACGGGTTGAACACGTCCGCGGTGCGGCCGGTGCCGGCGACCAATTCGCCGTTGATCAAGTGTGCAATGGTGGTCATGGGAATCTCCGGAGTCGTAGTTTCGTAGGGTGGGTTAGGCGCACGCAGTCGATCGCGCTGAATCAGCAAGATCCGCTGCGCCGTAACCCACCAGCGGCGCAACACGGGATATCGTCTGGTGGATTACGCGGCGCTCCAGGATGGCGCTGCCTGATCGTTTGGGATTTGGCGCCGCTAACCCACCCTACGGGTGATCGGTGTTCTCTTAGTCCAGCGTGTTCAGTACATCGCCCACGGCACTGAACACGCGGTCGAGGTCTTCCAGCTTGGCGTTGAAGGTTGGCCCGAATTGCAGGGTGTCGCCGCCGAAGCGCACGTAGAAGCCGGCCTTCCACAAGGCGATGCCGGCCTCGTAGGGGCGCACCACCGGGTCGCCGTCGCGCGGCGTCAGTTGGATGGCGCCGGCCAGGCCACAGTTGCGGATGTCGACGATGTGCTTGGCGCCTTTGAGGCCATGCAGGGCGGTGGCGAATTTCGGCGCCAGCTCGGCGGACTGCTGGATCAGGTTCTCGCGCTTGAGCAGTTCCAACGAGGCCAGGCCGGCGGCGCAGGCCACCGGGTGGGCCGAGTAGGTGTAACCGTGGGTGAACTCGACCATATGCTCGGGCGTGGCCTGCTGCATAAAGGTGTTGTAAATCTCGCTGCTGGCGATGACCGCGCCCAGGGGAATGGCGCCGTTGGTGATCTGCTTGGCGGCGTTGATGATGTCCGGGGTGACGCCGAAGTACTCGGCGCCGCTCCAGGTGCCGAGGCGACCGAAAGCGGTGATCACTTCGTCGAAGATCAGCAGGATATTGTGCTGCGTGCAGATCTCGCGCAGGCGTTGCAGGTAGCCGGTCGGCGGCACGATAACGCCGGCCGAACCGGACATCGCCGACGAGCCCGATGCCGAACGTGTCCTGATCGGCCGCGCCGAGCTGGCGCGCGCGCAGGAGGTCCTTGCCCAGCTCGGCAGCCGCGTGGAGGCGATCTTCCGCCCGACGATGCCGCTCTTCCCCACCCCGGCGACGATCACGCGTCCGGGCGCGCGCAGGATCGCCTCCAGTGCCCCCAGGAACTGGTCGCCGATGCGCCCCTCCAGCGCGGCGACCGCCGCGGC
>CBIHQF010000506.1:0-3473 GCA_966211665.1 uncultured Pseudomonas sp.
CCACCATGAGCAAGGTCGCGGCCTTCTCCCACACCCACGGCCTGCTCGGCGAAGGCGCGGCGAACGCCGAGGCCATCGGCATGAGCTTCTCCAAGGGCGTAACCACCGGCGACCAGGGCAACCTCAAGCTGCGCTTCGACCCGAGCTATATGCAGATGGCGGCCGACGGAAAGCTGTAACCGGACGCCTTCGCGTAAACGGCACCTCGTAGGCTCGATGATGCTTCACCCATCCACCACGCGGCCTCATGGTGGATGAAAAAAGCGTCATCCACCCTACGCACGGCTCTGTTCCGGTGCGCACTGATTGATCGTTCCCACGTCGAGGCGTCGAACCGTCCGCGTGGGAATGCAGCCCGAGACGCTCCGCGTCTCAGCCGGTGGACGCGCGAGCGCCCTCGGCGAGGTTTCCATGCGCGCATGGGAGCCATCGGAGATAGATAGAGGACACCCGATGCGTCTGATCAACCGCCACCCGGATCGCCCCAACCGGCTACTCCTGGTGATACTGCCCTTCGCCCTGCTGCTGTTCGTCTACTTTATGAATTCGGCGCAGCGCCTAGCGGACAACCCCAACGACAAGCTGCTGCCGAGCGCCACGCAGATGGTGACGGCAGTCGACCGCCTGGCCTTCACCGAGGACAAGCGCAGCGGCAAATACCTGTTCTGGCAGGATACCGGCGCCAGTCTCGCTCGCCTGGCCATGGGCCTCGGCATCGCCGCCGTGGTCGGATTGTGCTTAGGGATAGCCGCGGGCAGCCTGCCGCTGTTCGGCGCACCGCTGTCGCCGCTGCTGACGGTACTGTCGATGGTGCCGCCGCTGGCGATACTGCCGATCCTGTTTATCGTCTTCGGCCTCGGCGAACTGGCCAAGGTGATGCTGATCGTGATCGGCGTGACCCCGGTGCTGGCGCGCGACCTGGAGCAACGCGCCCGGGAGATTCCGCCGGAGCTGCTGATCAAGGCGCAAACCCTCGGCGCCAACACCTGGACCCTGATCCTGCGCGTGGTGCTGCCGCATATCATGCCGCGCTTGCTGATCGCCTTGCGCCTGGTACTGGGCTCGGCCTGGCTGTTCCTGATCGCCGCCGAGGCCATCGCCAGCACCGATGGCCTCGGCTACCGCATCTTCCTCGTGCGCCGTTATATGGCGATGGACGTGATCCTGCCGTACGTGGCCTGGATCACCCTGCTCGCCTGGCTGATGGACCTGAGCCTGCGCCAACTCGCCCGGCTGTGCTTCCCCTGGTACGAGGGGGCCAAGGCATGAGCGCGTTTATCGAAGTGAAAAATGTGTGGCAGGAATACGGCGATCAGGTGGTGCTCGAACGCCTCAACCTGAATATCGCCGAAGGCGAATTCTGCACCCTGGTCGGTGCTTCCGGCTGTGGCAAGTCGACCTTCCTACGCCTGCTGCTGGGCCAGGAGCGCGCCAGTCGCGGGCAGATCCTGCTGGCCGGCCAACCGCTGACCGCCGAACCGGACGCCAGCCGCGGCGTGGTGTTCCAGCGCTACTCGGTGTTCCCGCACCTGAGCGTGCTGGACAACGTCGCCATCGGCCTGGAACTGCCGCGTTCGAAGCTATTGGGCCGGCTGTTCGGCCGAGCCAAGCGCGAGGCCCGCGACCAGGCGGCGCAGATGCTGACCAAGGTCGGCCTCAGCCACGCCCTGGACAAATACCCGGCGCAGCTGTCCGGCGGCATGCAGCAACGCCTGGCAATCGCCCAGGCGCTGATCATGAAGCCGCGGGTATTGCTGCTCGACGAGCCGTTCGGCGCCCTCGACCCAGGCATCCGCAAGGATATGCACGGCCTGCTGCTGGAACTGTGGAACGAGACCAAGCTGACCGTGTTTATGGTCACTCATGACCTCAGCGAGGGCTTCAGCCTGGGTACGCGCATCCTGGTCTTCGACAAGGCGCGCCTCGACCCGCAGGCACCCAATGCCTACGGCGCGCGCATCACCTACGACATTCCCCTGAACAGCGACCGCCGTGCGGCCGCGCTGCCGGCGCTAGTCGGCAGCCTGCAACCCCACCTGCAAGGAGCCCTGTAATGACGGCCTCATTGACCCTGCGCCCGACCCTGTACGAGGAATTCGTACCCGGTGGCGGCCACACCTCCTTCGTGCTCAAACGCGGCCAGCTGCTGCGCCTCACCGACCTCGAAGGCGGTGCCAACGTCAGCCTGCTGCTGCTCAACGCAGCCGAGAAAAGCGAACGGCTGAACCTGCCGGACAGCCTCAAGTGCCAGCACACCGCCAAACTCACCGCCGGCCACTGCCTGTATTCGGATATGGGCCGGGTGCTGGCGGCGATCACCGCCGACACCTGCGGTTGGCATGACAGCTTCGGCGGCGTGTTGAACGCCGAAGAAGTCGCCGAGAAGTACGGCCAAGGCAGCTATCAACAGCTGCGCAACGGCTTCTTCCGTAACGGCGTGGACAACTTGCTGGTGGAAATGGGCAAGTGGAACCTCAATCTGCAAGACCTGCTGATGTGCCTCAATCTGTTCAGCAAGGTGACGGTGGATAGCGACGGCGGCTTCCACTTCCAACCCGGTAATTCCAAGGCCGGCGACTACATCGAGCTGTACGCGCCTATGGATACGCTGGTGGTGCTCACCGCCCTGCAACACCCCATGGACCCCGCGCCCGCATACGCGCCCAAGCCGGTGCAGCTCAGCTGGCACAAGGTCGACAGCGACGGTATCAGCGTGCTCTGCCGCACCTCGCGGCCGGAAAACGCCCGCGGCTTCCATAACACCGAACGTCTGTATATCTAAGGGGGCGAGCCGATGAACCTGACCCATAGCGACAAACACCCCGAAGCCGCCGTATACCGCGCCACTATCGGCGCCGGCGAACCCTTTCTCTGCGAAGTGAAAGCAGGCCAGACCCTGCGCCTGCTCGATCTGGAAGGCAACCAGGCGGTCGACACCCTGTTCTACAGCGCGAAGAACCCGCGCGAGCGCTACGACCCGCAGCGCACCCTGCGCAAGCAGAACAGCGTCTACCTGACCACCGGCACGGTGCTCTACTCCAACCTCGGCAAGCCGCTGCTGACCATAGTCGCCGACACCTGCGGGCGCCACGACACCCTCGGCGGCGCCTGCGCCCAGGAAAGCAACACGGTCCGCTATGCCCTGGACAAGCGCTATATGCACAGCTGCCGCGACAACTTCCTGCGCGCCAGCCTGCACGACGGCCGCCTGAACAAGGCCGACATCGGCGCCAATATCAACTTCTTCATGAACGTGCCGGTGACACCCGAAGGCGGCCTGACCTTCGAGGACGGCATCTCCGCGCCCGGTAAATACGTCGAGCTGATCGCCCATATGGACGTGATAGTGCTGATCTCCAACTGCCCGCAGTTGAACAACCCGTGCAACGGCTACAACCCGACCCCGGCCGAGGTGTTGGTGTGGGATTGAGGCAGCAACCGTAGGGCGGGTGAAACCCGCCAAGAGCCAAGTC
>CBIHQF010000507.1:0-3466 GCA_966211665.1 uncultured Pseudomonas sp.
TGGCGATAGCCGCTGTCCCGATTCGACAGTGACGCTCTGGCGCGGCCAGCTAGTATAGGCAGCCATCGAGGGCGACTGAACATTCGGAGAAATAGATGCGACGTTGGAACGGCTGGGGCGATGAAGCGACTGTGGTGGAACTGCCGGCCCATGGCGAGGCGTTTCTCGCCGAGTTGATCGGGCCCGGCCAGGCACTCGCCGATGCCGACTTCGAACAGGTGCTGGCCCAGGTGCCGGCGTCGCGCCTGGCGGCCCATCCGCTGATCTGCCTGAACCCCGAGGACCGCCTGCGTCACGCCCGCGGGCAGAGCCTGCCGGACTGGCTGGCGATGCGTTCCGGCGACTTCGGGGTGTTTCCCGACGGCGTTGCCTACCCGGAGAGCGCCGAGCAGATCCGCACCCTGCTGGCCCTGGCCGAGCAGCAGGACATCACCCTGATCCCCTATGGCGGCGGCACTTCGGTGGCCGGGCATATCAACCCCCAGGCCGGCAGCCGCCCGGTGTTGACCCTGTCGCTGGAGCGCATGGGCAAGCTGATCGAGATCGACCACGATAGCCTGATCGCCACTTTCGGCCCCGGCGCCAGCGGCCCCCAGGTGGAAAGCCAGTTGCGCGCCCAGGGCTATACCCTCGGTCATTTTCCGCAGTCCTGGGAATTGTCGACCCTCGGCGGCTGGGTGGCGACACGCTCCAGCGGTCAGCAATCGTTGCGTTACGGGCGGATCGAGCAGTTGTTCGCCGGCGGCAAGCTCGAAACCTTCGCCGGCACCCTGGACATCCCGACCTTTCCGGCTTCCGCCGCCGGCCCCGATTTGCGTGAAATCATCATGGGCTCGGAAGGGCGCTTCGGCGTCATTTCCGAGGTCAAGGTGCGTATCGCCCGCCTGGCCGAGCAGGAACATTTCTACGCGGTGTTCCTGCCCGATTGGCCGCAGGCCCTGACCGCTATCCGCAGCCTGGCCCAGGCGCGGGTGCCGCTGTCCATGCTGCGTCTGTCCAACGCCAACGAAACCCGCACGCAACTGGCCTTGGCCGGCCATCCGCAGCAGATCGTCTGGCTGGAGAAATACCTGAGCCTACGCGGCGCCGCAGACGGCAAGTGCATGCTGACGTTCGGCGTTACCGGCAGCCGCACGCAGAACGCCGCATCCCTGAAACAGGCGAAGAAACTGCTGAAAAGCTTCGGCGGGGTTTTCACCGGTACTCTGCTGGGCAAGAAGTGGGCGGAAAACCGCTTCCGCTTCCCTTACTTACGCCACGGCCTGTGGAGCGCCGGTTATGCGGTCGACACCCTGGAAACCGCCACCGACTGGAACAATGTCGACAACCTGCTGAACAAGATCGAAGCCAGCCTGCGTGACGGCCTGAGCGAGGAGGGCGAGCAGGTGCACGTGTTCACCCACCTGTCGCACGTGTACAACCAGGGGTCGAGCATCTACACCACTTATGTGTTTCGCTCTGGTGGCAGCTATGCCGAAACCCTGGCGCGCTGGCGCAAGCTCAAGCACGCGGCCAGCCGGACCATCGCCGACAACCGCGGGACCATCAGCCATCAGCATGGCGTCGGTCGCGACCACGCGCCTTATCTGGCGGCGGAGAAGGGCGAACTGGGCATGGCGGCTTTGCAGGCGTTGTCCAGCCACTTCGATCCGCAGCGGCGTCTGCTCCCCGGCGTGCTGCTCGAACCATGAACAGCGCATGGAATGCCGAATGGCGCGCTCGCGCATTACCCGAACTGGCGGCACAGGACTGGGATTTGCTGGTGATCGGCGGCGGTATCAGCGGTGCTGGGATCCTCCGTGAAGCGGCGCGTCGCGGCTGGAAGTGTCTGCTGCTGGAGCAGCGGGACTTCGCCTGGGGCACCTCCAGCCGCTCGTCGAAGATGGTCCATGGCGGCCTGCGCTATATCGCCAAGGGCCAGCTCGGGCTGACCCGCGATGCGGTGCGCGAGCGCCAGCGTTTGCTGCAAGAAGCGCCCGGTCTGGTCGAGCCCCTGAGTTTCCTGATGCCGCATTACCGGGGCGGCTTTCCCGGGCCGAAAGTCTTCGGCGGGCTGCTGGCGCTGTATGACGCCCTGGCCGGCAAGCGCAACCACCTGTTCTACGCATTGCCGCAGCTGCGTTATCTCGTTCCTGGCCTGAAGGGGGAAGGGTTGCTCGGCGGCACGCGCTTCTTCGATGCGGTCACCGACGACGCGCGCCTGGTGCTGCGGGTGCTGAACGAGGCACGGGCGGACGGCGGCGAAGCGCTTAACGGCATTCGCGTGATTGAGTTGCTTCGCGACAACGGGCGGGTCGTCGGCCTGCTCGCCGAGGACCGGGAAAGTGGCCAGCGCTATACCCTGCGTAGCCGCGCGGTGGCCCAGGCCACCGGCGCCTGGGCGGATCGCCTGCGCAACAAAAGCGGCCCCGAGCATATTCGCCCGTTGCGCGGCAGCCATTTGCTGTTGCCGGCCTGGCGCCTGCCCGTGGCCCATGCCCTGAGCTTCATGCACCAGGCGGACCAGCGCCCGGTGTTCGTCTTTCCCTGGGAGGGCGCGACCGTGGTGGGCACGACCGATTTGGATCATCGCGAGCCGCTGGACCAGGACGCGCGGATCAGTTCCGCGGAACTCGACTATTTGTTGGCCGCCTGTGCCCAACAATTCCCGGCAGCGGCGATTAAAGCGGGCGATGTGCTGTCGACCTGGGCCGGGGTCCGGCCGGTGGTCAGCGACGGTGGCGAGGGGCGCAAGCCATCGGACGAAAAACGCGAGCATGCGCTATGGGTCGAACCGGGCTGTGTGACCCTGGCCGGGGGCAAACTGACCACCTTTCGCCTGCTGGCCCTGGAAGTGCTGCATGCCTGTGCGGGGTTTGTCGGTCACCCGCTGGATGACCGCGATGGAGCCACTTTCGCGCCCTGTGTCGCGCCGGCGATGGCCATGCTCAGCCCCGCTCGGCAGAGGCGCTTGCTGGGCCGATACGGTCGCGCTTTGCCCCAATTCCTGCTGCTCTTGGAGGAACTCGGCCACGACAGCGTCGCCGGCAGCAACACGCTTTGGGCGGAATTGGCCTGGGCTGCGCAGCGCGAGTTGGTGTTGCACCTGGACGATCTCCTGCTGCGGCGCACCCGGCTCGGGCTGTTGCTGGCCGAAGGCGCGAGTGCCGAGTTGCCGCGGATTCGCGCGCTCTGCCAGGCGCGCCTGGGCTGGAGCGACGAGCGCTGGCAGCAGGAAGAGCAGAATTACCTCGACCTCTGGCGGCGCTGCTACAGCCTGCCGTCAGGCGTGTAGAAGCCAGCTTGCTGGCGATCCTATGGCGTGCTGCTGCAGAGGCTTCAGACCCTAGAGTGGGTTGGGCCGCGTAGGCGGAGCGCAGCGATAGCCATCGAGCCAATAAGCAACAACGAATTATCAGAAGGAATACGCCTTGAGCGAAAAAAGCTACCTACTGGCCATCGACAACGGCACCCAGAGCGTGCGCGC
>CBIHQF010000508.1:0-3440 GCA_966211665.1 uncultured Pseudomonas sp.
ATCCGGTAACGCGACCATCCTGCGCGGCGGCTCTGAAGCCATTCATTCCAACCGCGCCATTGCCGCCTGCATCCAGCGCGGTCTGGCCGTTGCCGGCCTGCCCGCGGCCGTGGTGCAGGTGGTGGAAACCACCGACCGCGCCGCCGTCGGTGCGTTGATAACCATGCCCGAGTTCGTCGACGTGATAGTGCCGCGCGGCGGCAAGGGTTTGATCGAACGCATCAGTCGCGACGCGCGGGTGCCGGTGATCAAGCACCTGGACGGCATCTGCCATGTCTACGTCGATGCTCTGGCCGACCTGGACAAGGCGCGCGGCATCGCCTTCAACGCCAAAACGTATCGCTACGGCATCTGCGGCGCCATGGAAACCCTGTTGGTCGACCAGGCGGTGGCCGCGGCCTTCCTGCCGGGTATGGCGCAGATGTTCGTGGAAAAAGGCGTCGAACTGCGCGGCTGCGAACGCACCCGAGCGCTGATCCAGGCAACGCCTGCGACTGAAGAAGATTGGCGCACCGAGTACCTGGCGCCGATCCTGTCGATCCGCGTGGTCGATAACCTGGATCAGGCGATCGAGCATATCAACCGGTACGGTTCGCACCACACCGATTCGATCGTCACCGAGCATCAGGGCCATGCCCGGCGTTTTCTCGCCGAGGTCGACTCCAGCTCGGTGATGCTCAATACCCCGACCTGCTTCGCCGACGGCTTCGAATACGGCCTGGGCGCCGAGATCGGTATTTCCACGGACAAGCTGCACGCCCGTGGCCCGGTCGGCCTGGAAGGTTTGACCTGCGAGAAGTATGTGGTGATCGGCGACGGTCAACTGCGCGGGCAGAATGGCTAAAAAGGTCGGTATCCTCGGCGGCACCTTCGATCCGGTGCATATCGGCCATTTGCGTAGCGCCCTGGAAGTCGCCGAGTTCATGCAGCTCGACGAGTTACGCCTGATCCCCGCCGCGCGGCCGCCCCATCGCTCCACGCCGCAGGTCAGCGCGGCCGATCGCCTGACGCTGGTCGAGCTGGCGGTGGCGGGGGAGCCCTTGTTGCGGGTGGACGACCGCGAGCTCAAGCGCGAACGGCCGTCCTACAGCATCGACACCCTCGAGTCGCTGCGCAGCGAGCTGGCTGCGGACGATCAGCTGTTTCTGTTGCTGGGCTGGGACGCTTTTTGCGGCCTGCCGGGCTGGCACCGTTGGGACGAGTTGCTGCAGCACTGCCATATCCTGGTGTTGCAGCGCCCGGATGCCGACAGCGAAGCGCCGGAAGCGCTGCGCAACCTGCTGGCGGCGCGCAGCATCAGCGACCCGCTGGCCCTGGAGGGGCCGGCGGGGCAGATTTCTTTTATCTGGCAGACCCCGCTTGCGGTGTCCGCCACCCAGATCCGCGCGCTGCTGGCGAGCGGAAAGTCGGTTCGCTTTCTGCTGCCCGACGCGGTTCTGGCCTATATAACCGCGCACGGGCTGTACCGTGCGTCGAATTGAACACGAGGCAAACGAGTTACTTATGACGACGCAAAAAATGCTCAGCGAAGATTTGGTCAAACTGGCCATCGCTGCCCTGGAAGACATCAAGGCGCAAGACATCACCACCATCGATGTGCGCGACAAGACCAGCATCACCGATTTCATGGTGATCGCCAGCGGCACCTCCAGCCGTCACGTCAAGTCGCTGGTCGACAACGTGCTGGAAAAGGTCAAGGAACAGGGTGTGCGCCCGCTGGGCAGCGAAGGCCTGGATTCCGGCGAGTGGGCATTGCTCGACCTGGGCGATATCGTCGTCCACGTGATGCTGCCGACCGCCCGCCAGTTCTACGACCTGGAGCGTCTGTGGCAGGGCGCCGAGCAGACCCGCGCGCAGTTCAGCCCGGAGCCGGGGCAGGAATAAGGGCGGATCATCGTGCGCATCAAATTGATCGCCGTCGGCTCGCGGATGCCGCGCTGGGTCGAGGAAGGCTGGCAGGAATACGCCAAGCGCATGCCCTCCGAGTTGAGTCTGGAACTGGTCGAGATTCCGTTGACCACCCGCGGCAAGAATGCCGATGTGGCGCGGATGATCCGTCAGGAAGGCGAAGCCATGCTGGCCAAGGTGCAGCCGGGCGAACGCATCGTCACCCTGGAGGTCGAAGGGCGGCCGTGGAGCACCGAGCAGTTGGCGGTCGAGTTGGACAAATGGCGCCTGGATGCGCGCACCGTCAACCTGATGGTCGGCGGCCCCGAAGGTCTGGCCCCGGAAGTCCAGGCGCGTAGCGAGCAGCGCTGGTCGTTGTCGCCCCTGACCTTGCCGCACCCGCTGGTGCGCATCCTGATCGGCGAGCAGATGTATCGTGCCTGGACGGTATTGTCCGGCCACCCCTATCACAAATGATTCCCCCACAAGTAGCCAGCAGTCGCCGATGCCGCAGCCGATCCAACTGAAAGACCATGAAAAGGACTCCCGCCTGATTCGCAGGCGGGTGTTGGTCGGCGCTGCGCTCTTTGTACTGCTGACCCTGGTGCTGATCGCGCGCATGTACTACCTGCAGGTGGTGCAGTTCGAATATCACTCGACGCTGTCGGAAAACAACCGGGTTCACGTGCAGCCGATCCCGCCGAACCGCGGGCTGATCTTCGATCGTAACGGGGTGATAGTCGCCGATAACCGGCCGAGCTTCAGCCTGACCCTGACCCGCGAGCGTGCCGGCGACTGGCCGCAGGTGCTCGACTCGATAGTCGAGGTGCTGGAATTGAGCGCCGACGATCGCGCCCTGTTCGAAAAGCGCGTACGCCAGGGGCGTCGGCCTTTCGAGCCGGTGCCGGTGCTGTTCGAACTCACCGAGGAGCAGATCGCCCGCATCGCCATCAACCAGTTCCGTCTGCCCGGCGTCGAGGTGGTGGCGCAATTGGTGCGGCACTATCCGCTCGGCGAGCATTTCGCCCATTCGGTGGGCTATGTCGGGCGGATCAACGAAAAGGAGCTGAAAGAGCTCGACCCGGTGGCTTACAGCGGCACCCACCATATCGGCAAGACCGGCATCGAGCGCTTCTACGAGGAGCAATTGCACGGCGAAGTCGGCTACGAGGAAGTCGAAACCAATGCCCGTGGGCGCGTGCTGCGCGTGCTCAAACGCACCGATCCATTGCCCGGCCAGGACATCGTGTTGAGCCTCGATGTGCGCCTGCAGCAGGCCGCCGAGCAGGCGCTGGCCGGCCGGCGCGGCGCCATAGTGGCGATCCAGCCGCAGACCGGCGAGGTGTTGGCGATGGTCAGCCAGCCGAGTTTCGACCCCAATCCGTTCGTCACCGGCATCGGTTTCCAAGCCTATGCCGAGCTGCGCGATTCCATCGACCGGCCACTGTTCAATCGGGTATTGCGTGGCCTCTACCCGCCGGGTTCGACGATCAAACCGATGATGGCGGTCGCGGGCTTGGATGCCGGGGTCGTCACTCCCAGCAGTCGGGTGT
>CBIHQF010000509.1:0-3435 GCA_966211665.1 uncultured Pseudomonas sp.
AAAGGAGGTTAATCATGGCCATCGCCGACTGGCGCATGCAGGGCGTCGAATTCGTTTCCTGCAACTGCAACTGGGGCTGCCCCTGCCAATTCAGCGCACCGCCGACTCACGGCAACTGCCAGGCGGTAACGGCGATGCGTATAGAGCACGGGTATTTCGAACAGGTAGTACTCGATGGCCTGTGCTGGGCCGCCACCTTTGCCTGGCCCGAGGCCATTCATAAAGGTAATGGCAGCTGCCAGGTGTTTATCGATGAGCGCGCCGACGAGGCGCAGCGCCAGGCTCTGCTGACTATCCTTTCCGGACAGGAAAGCGACGTGGGCGCCAATGTATTCCAAGTGTTCAGCACCACTCTGAGCGAAGTGTTCGAGCCTCTGTTCGTGCCCATGACGCTATCGCTCGACGTCGAACAACGCCTGGCTCACCTGGACATTCCGGGGGTACTGCAGGCCAGTGGCGAACCGATCCGCAACCCGGTCAACGGTGCGCCCCAACGTGCCCGCATAACGCTGCCCGAGGGCTTCGAGTTCATCGAGGCGGAGGTGGCCAGCGGAACCTTCCAGACCCATGCCGCGCTCAAGCTGCAGTCCCGCGATAGCCATAGCCACCTGGCCCATGTGAACTTTACCGGCCATGGCATAGAGTCCTGAGGATGAGCCTGTTGCCGGTCACGGCAGTGCACAGGCGCCTGAGCGGCGAACAGTTGCTGTTGCTCATGTGCCTGCTCGCGCTGATCGCCCTCGCCTGGCTGGCATTGCAGCGGATGGCCAGCGCCATGAGCGGCCCCGGCGGCATGGCCGACGCCGCGATGGCGGGCATGCCGATGCCCTGGAGCGCGGGCGATGCCCTGCTGATGTTCGCCATGTGGGCGGTGATGATGGTCGGCATGATGCTCCCCAGCGCCCTGCCCATGCTGCTGCTCTACCAGCAGATACTGCGCAAGCGCCTGCCGACGGCGCGTCGCCATCTGGCCTTGGCGCTGTTCTGCGCCGCCTATGTCTTCGTCTGGGTCGGTTTCGCTCTGCTGGCCACGGCCTTGCAGTGGGCCCTGGAACAACTCGCCCTGCTCAACAGCCACGAGATGCGCAGCACCAGTACCGTGCTGGCTGCCGGCCTGCTGCTGGCTGCCGGCATCTACCAGTGGCTACCGAATAAAGCGGCCTGCCTGGAGCACTGCCGCGGACCGCTGCATTTTCTCCTCGGCTACTGGCAGTCCGGAATACTCGGCGGCTGGCGCATGGGCTTGGCTCACGGCGCTTATTGCCTGGGCTGCTGCTGGGCGCTGATGGGCCTGCTGTTCGTGGTCGGGGTGATGAACCTGCTGTGGGTGGCCCTGATCGGCGCCTTCGTCCTGCTGGAGAAGAACCTGGCCCAGGGACTCTGGCTCAGCCGTATCTGCGGTTTGTTGTTACTCGGTTGGGGCCTGTGGCTACTGCTGGGTTAAGGGCCTGGTGCGCACGGCGCACCCTAGGAGCCAGTGTCATCGAAACAATAATTCTGAGACAGCACACTCGCCACTGCTTAAGAGCGCTGCGCAATGCGGGTAAGATGAGCCCCCACCACCGCTGACCGCCCCCATGCCCTACTCCGTCTCGCCCATCGGCTTCGTCCGTTCCTGTTTCAAGGAGAAGTTCGCCATTCCCCGTCAGCCGCAGTTGGCGCCCGCCGCTCGCGGCGTGCTGGAACTGCTCCCGCCCTTCGACAGCGGCGAGGCGGTGCAAGGTCTCGAGCAAGTCAGCCATGTCTGGCTGTTGTTCGTCTTCCACCAAACCCTGGAAGACAAACCGCGACTGAAAGTGCGTCCTCCACGCCTCGGCGGCAATCAGTCGGTCGGCGTGTTCAGCACCCGCGCCACGCATCGGCCGAATGGCATCGGTCAATCGGTGGTCAAGCTGGATAAAGTCGAGCCCGGCAAGCTCTGGCTCTCCGGCATCGACCTGCTCGACGGCACCCCGGTACTGGATATCAAGCCCTACGTGCCTTATGCCGACAGCATCGCCGGTGCCTATAACCGCATCGCCGACAGCGCCCCGACGCTGATCGAAGTCGCCTGGCAAGACACTGCCCTGCGCCAGGCGCACAGCCATGGCCAGCGCCTGGGCGAACCCCTGGTCGAACTGATCGAACAGTGCCTGGCTCAGGACCCGCGCCCGGCCTATCAGCGCCCCAGCCCCGAACGTCACTACGGCGCCGGCTTCTGGGATATCGACGTACGCTGGCACTACCCGCAACCGGGGTTGATTCGCGTACTCGAGGTGGTCGCGGCAACCTGACGCCGCATCGCTCAACCAAGCGATCTTCAACGGCCGGGCAAGCTCTGCGGGACAAGCCACGGGCGGCGACGCGCTGCGGGGATCGAGGCAACCGCGCCAATGCAGCAAAAATTCACACTATTGTTTGCCCACGCATCATGGCGACAGGCTAAGGTAGGTTCATGAGCCTCGATGGGAAACGTCGTCGCCGCTCAGGCACCGCCAATAGAAGCGTCCGAATGAAAAACAAGATTTACCTCCAACCAGGCAACCTTGTCGATCTGCTCCTCGATGCCATTTGCGTCGTCGATAAAGAAGGATATTTCGTCTTCGCCAGCCCGGCTTGCGAGCGCGTTTTTGGCTATAGCGCCGATGAAATGATCGGCCGCGCCATGATCGATATGGTCTACCCGCCGGACCGCGAAAGAACCCTGCAAGCCGCCCGCGACATCATGTCGGGCAATAGCAAACCCAACTTCGAGAACCGCTACCTGCGCAAGGACGGCCAGATCGTGCATATCCTCTGGTCCGCGCGCTGGTCGGAAGACGACCAAGTGCGCATTGCCGTGGCCCACGACATCAGTGAGCGCAAGCGCAGCGAATCCTTGCAAGCCGCGCTCTTTGCGATTTCCGAAGCCGCGCACTCGACCACCGACCTACCTGGCCTGTTTCAACGGGTGCATATGATCGTCGGCGAGCTGCTGCCCGCGATCCATTTTTCCGTCGTGCTGCATAACGAGCAGACCGGTGAATTGAGCTTTCCCTACCGCGCCGACGAGCGTCAGCCAGCATCGGCGGCGCACGCCCCGGATGCGGCGGTCTTCGGTGCCGAGGTGATTCGCAGCGGTAAAACCCTGCTGCTCTCGGCGGAAACCCTTGCGCAACAACCCGAACACCTGCGCAAGCTGCATTTCGACTCGCTCTATTGGCTGGGTGTGCCGCTCAATTCGCATAGGGGCACCATTGGCGCCTTGATCGTGCAAAGCCACTCGCTCGCCGAAAAGGACAAAGAGCTGCTGCAGTTCGTCTCCACCCAGGTGGCGACGGCCATCGAGCGCCAGCAGATGATCGGCCACCTGCAATTCATGGCGCAGTACGACCAGCTCACCGGCCTGCCCAATCGCGCCCTGCTGTCCGATCGTCTGCAGCTCGCCCTGGCCAGGGCGCAACGCGAGCAATTGCA
>CBIHQF010000510.1:0-3430 GCA_966211665.1 uncultured Pseudomonas sp.
CGCGGCGGTGGCCCTCCTCGAACGCGTCGCGGACCTTGGCGGCGCTGATGCCGATAGTCGCGGGCATCGGCGGTAATTCCGGCAACCAGACCATCACCATGATCGTCCGCGCCATGGCGCTGGACCAGATGGGCACCGGCAATACCCGGCGCCTGATCCGCAAGGAGCTGGGCGTTGCCCTGGTCAACGGCATCGTCTGGGGCGGGGTGATCGGCGTCGTGGCCTATCTGCTGTATGGCAGCTGGTCGCTGGGGGTGGTGATGACCGCAGCGATGACCCTCAATCTGCTGTTGGCGGCATTGATGGGGGTGCTGATTCCGATGACGCTGGTGCGCATGGGGCGCGACCCTGCATTGGGCGCCAGTGTGATGATTACGGCGGTGACCGACAGTGGTGGCTTCTTTATTTTCCTGGGACTGGCCAGTCTGTTTTTGCTCTAGCGGTTCCGGTCGACTCATGGCGCATTTTCATCAGAAAATGTCCCATTAGTGGCGCTTGGATTTGCCTCAAACGACCGTTTCAGGCTAAGGTTCGCCAGCTTTGCCCGGGGCAAATCCCCGGGCGCTCCTCCTAATAATGAATGCAGCTGGCGCTGCTGGCACAAGGAGCCAAAATGACCCCTAGTGAACTCCTGCTCGAGGGTGTCGAGCTTATGCTGTTCGGCTTAGGCTTCGTGTTTCTCTTCCTGGCATTGCTGGTGCTGATGATTCGTGTGATGTCGCGAATTATCGAGCTTCTGGCCTCCAAAACACCCGTGCCCGCATCCGCGCCCGTCGTCGCCAAGTTCGCCGACGAAGTCCCGAGTGCCGAGCTGCTTGCCGCCATCCAATCCGCTATTCATCAGCACCGCGCTCGTCGCGGTTGAGTCAGGTTCGAAAGGGAGCACCTGTATGACTGCCGTAAAGAAAGCACTCGGAATTACCGATGTGGTGCTGCGTGACGCCCACCAGTCGATCCTGGCCACCCGCGTGCGCCTGGAAGATATGTTGCCGATCGCGCCAAAGCTCGATCAGGTGGGTTTCTGGTCGGTCGAGTCCTGGGGTGGAGCGACTTTCGACGCCTGTATTCGTTACCTGGGCGAAGACCCGTGGGAGCGTATCCGCGAGCTGAAAAAGGCCATGCCCAATACCCGCCAGCAGATGCTGCTGCGTGGCCAGAACCTGCTGGGCTACCGCCACTACGCCGACGATGTGGTGGAGAAGTTCGTCGAGCGTGCAGCTTTCAACGGCGTCGATGTGTTCCGCGTGTTCGATGCGATGAACGATCCGCGCAACCTGCAGACCGCGCTCAAGGCGGTCAAGCAAGTGGGTAAGCATGCCCAGGGCACTATTTCCTACACCACCAGTCCGGTGCATACCTTGGACATGTGGGTCGACCTGGCCAAGCAGATCGAAGACATGGGCGCCGATTCGGTGGCCATCAAAGACATGGCCGGGATTCTCAATCCCTATACCGCTTTCGAGTTGGTGACACGCCTGAAGGCCACCTTGTCGATTCCGATCCATATGCAATGCCACGCCACTGCCGGTTTGTCGACCGCGGCCATCCTCAAGGCGGTGGAAGCGGGGATCGATAACGTCGATACCGCTATCTCCTCGCTGTCGATGACCTACGGCCATTCGCCGACCGAGTCGGTGGTCGCGATTTTCCAGGGCTCCGAGCGCGATACCGGTCTGAACCTGGAGTTGCTCGAAGAAATTGCCGCCTATTTCCGCGAAGTGCGGAAGAAGTACGCCAAGTTCGAAGGCAACCTCAAGGGCGTCGATTCGCGCATTCTGGTCGCTCAGGTCCCGGGCGGCATGCTCACCAATATGGAAGGCCAGCTGAAAGAGCAGGGCGCCCAGGACAAATTCGATGAAGTGCTGGCGGAAATCCCGCGCGTACGTGAAGACCTCGGCTTCATCCCGTTGGTAACGCCGACCTCGCAGATCGTCGGCACTCAGGCGGTGATCAACGTCCTGACCGGCGAACGCTATAAATCGATTACCAAGGAAACCGCTGGCGTATTGAAGGGTGAGTACGGCGCGGCGCCGGCACCCTTCAATAAAGAGTTGCAGGCGCGCGTACTGGATGGTGCCGAAGCTATCACCTGCCGTCCGGCCGATTTGCTGGATGCGGAGATGGATAAGCTCACCGCCGAGCTCAAGGGTCTCGCCAAAGAGAAAGGCATCAAGCTGGCGAAGGATGAGATCGACGACGTCCTGACCTATGCGCTATTCCCGCAGATCGGTTTGAAATTCCTGGAAAACCGCGGCAATCCGGCGGCTTTCGAACCGGCGCCGACGGGTAACGAGGCGCCGGCTCGTGAGGCCGGCAAGCCTGAGGTCTATACCGTCGAAGTCAGCGGCAAGTCGTTTGTCGTGCAGGTCAACGAAGGCGGCGATATCGAGGGCATCAAGCCTGTCGGCGGCTCGGTCGGTTCGGCTGCTGCCTCTGTGCCCGCTGCGCCGATCGGTGCGGGCGAGCCCCAGGCCGCGCCGCTGGCCGGCAATATCTTCAAAGTGCTGGTGCAACCGGGCCAGGTGGTCGAGGAAGGTCATCTGCTGATCATCCTCGAGGCCATGAAGATGGAAACCGAGATCCGTGCATTCAAGGCTGGCACCATCGGTGCGGTTAACGTCAAGGTTGGCGATGCGGTGGCGGTGGGCGATAGCCTGCTGACCATCGGTTAAGGAGCGCGGTAATGGATAAGCTCCTCAAACTCTGGCAAAGCACGGGCTTGTACCATATCGAGCCGGGCCAGCTGTTCATGATGGCGGTCTGCGTGTTGCTGATCTATCTGGCGATCAAGAAGGGCTTCGAGCCCTTGCTGTTGATCCCGATCGGCTTCGGTGGTCTGCTGGCCAACATTCCCGTGGCCAACATGGCCGAGGGCGCAGGCTTTCTGCATATGATCTACGAGGTCGGCTTGCCGACCAGTATTTTCCCGTTGCTGATCTTTCTCGGTGTCGGCGCCATGACCGACTTCGGACCCATGCTGGCCAACCCCAAGACGCTGTTATTGGGGGCCGCAGCCCAGTTCGGTATCTTCGGTACGCTGCTCGGCGCTTTGGCGCTGGCTGCCACGGGGATTCCGGGGCTGGAGTTCACGCTCAAGGAAGCCGCATCCATTGCCATTATCGGCGGTGCGGACGGCCCGACCTCGATCTTCGTGACTTCCAAGCTGGCGCCGCATCTGCTCGGGCCGATCGCCGTGGCGGCTTATGCCTACATGGCTCTGGTGCCTTTGATCCAGCCCCCGATCATGCGCGCACTGACCACCAAGGAAGAGCGCGCCATCGTCATGCAGCAACTGCGTCCGGTTGGCCAGACCGAGAAGATCATCTTCCCTATCGTGCTATGCCTGTTGGTCGGTTTGCTGCTGCCCGATGCCGCGCCGCTGGTGGGCATGTTCGCCCTCGGTAATCTGCTGCGTGAAAGTGGCGTGGTC
>CBIHQF010000511.1:0-3427 GCA_966211665.1 uncultured Pseudomonas sp.
GCAGTATGGCCAGGCCCATTGAACGCAACGGTCGCGAGCTGTTTTGGTCGTTAATTTCACTAGCAATGCAAGGAGCCCCACATGGGTGTCGGCATCTGGCAACTTCTTATCCTTCTGCTGATCGTGGTCATGCTGTTCGGCAGCAAACGCCTGCGCAGCCTGGGCTCCGACCTGGGCGGGGCGATTGGCGGTTTTCGCAGATCGATCAACGCCAAGGATCAGGCCGAGCCAAACGAGCGTCCATAAGCACCGCGCTTCCGCGCTCTTTGTAGGGTGGATGACGCCTTTTTCATCCACCAACTGCGATGGCGTCAGCTACGCATCCGAGCCACCCGACACCACTCCCGTAGCCCGGATTAGCCTAGGCGTAATCCAGGGAACTTTATCGCCCACAACACCGCTCCCCGGATTGCATCCGGCTACCGGGTCGCGGACATGCCGATGGTTTGTCTGACATTCAGGCGGAGCGTGCGCCAATCGCGGCTGCAAAAGCCACGCACCATACCCCTCGCGGGCAAAGCTGATTGCGATCAAGTCGCCAACCCTCTCCCTCGCTGTAAAAAGGCCTTATCGGGAGCAGCGCCGCTGCTCTGGATCGGAAATCGGTCGGCCATGATTTTCTCTCTGGGCGACCCTGCCGCCCGGCGTTGCCGGGCATCGGAGAACAATGATGAAAAGCGAATTCCAGGACCGTCTGGCCGTGGTCACCGGCGCCAGCTCGGGCATCGGCTTGGCGCTGTGCGCAGCCTTGCTGCAACGCGGTGCGAAGGTGTTGGCGATGTCCCGCACACTCGGCGGTTTGCCCGCGCTGATGGAAACCTACGGCCAACGTTTGCACTGGGATGCTGGCGATGTGACCTGCCAAGACGACCTGGAAAATCTGGCCCTCCAGGCTGCCCGTCTCGGCCCGGTGGATTACCTGGTGCCCAACGCCGGCATCGCCGAGTTGGCCGACTGCCTCGATCTCGCCGCCTTCGACCGGCAATGGGCGGTCAATGGCGCGGGCGCCTTGAACACCTTGGCGGCGCTGCGCGATACCCTGGCCAAGCCGGCCTCGGTGGTGTTCGTCAGTACTTTCCTGACCCATTCGACCTTTCCCGGTCTTGCCGCCTATATCGCCAGCAAAGCGGCCTTGACCGCCCAGGTGAAAACCATCGCCGTGGAGTTGGCGCCACTCGATCTGCGTATCAACCTGGTCTCGCCAGGCCCCACCGCGACGGCGATCTGGGGCACCCTGGGGTTGACCGACGAGCAGTTGGGCGATGTCGCCGACACGGTCACCAAACGCCTGTTGCCCGGGTACTTTCTGGAAGCCGCGGCGGTGGCCAACGTCATCCTGTTCCAACTGTCCCAGGGTGCCCGTGGCGTCTACGGTCAGGATTGGGTGGTGGACAATGGCTACACCCTGAGCTGAACCCTCCTGCTAAACCGCACGGGCGCCAGCAGCGCGCCCGTCGAACCTTCAAAGCAAAAACATTGCTGTATAGAAGCAATGTTATTCATTAGAGATAACTCAACCTCTTCGGCACACTGCGCGGGCACTCACCGGCGCAGCCTCTACCGCCGCGCCAATATGAACCGAACCGAAAAGGAGCGGCGTGCAACGCGGTGCGCCTACTTGTCGGCGCTCGGGTTGGTCTCGCCGGCACTATGAAGCCCCTCGCGTATCCATTGCCCATCATTGTCGGCTCACCCTGACCACAGCCGTCTTCCCGCCGCCTTAACCGACTTACGCCCAGCGAACCCCGCCGATGCGGCGTGAAACGCTGTCTGCAACTATGTCCACTTAAAAGCAGGAACCATGCAAGAGCAGTTTTACGACTGGATCAGAGCCCTGGCGCCGGCCCAGCTCAACGCCCAACCGAAGGAATGGTTACGCGCCACAATCGCTGTCGGCATCGTTATGAGCCTCAGCGTTTCGCTCGGCGCCTGGCTGTTCGGTGTGCCGCTGACTCTGAGCCTCGCCGCTCCGGCCGGGGCTTCGGCAGTGTTGCTGTTCGCCGCCTCGTCGAGCCCTTTCGCGCAACCCTGGTCGATTCTGCTAGGCAATCTGCTCGCCTGTTTGATCGGCATCGGCCTGGGTCTGAGCGAACTGGATACGCTATCAGCGGCCATGCTCGCCGCCAGCCTGTCGCTGCTCTGCATGTTCGCCTTGCGCTGCCTGCATCCGCCAGGCTGCGCGGTGGCCGTGGTGATCGCCAGCGGCGGGGTGGATGTCGATGCGCTGGGTTACGCCTTGCTGCAACCGGTGGCGATGAATTCGCTGCTGCTGGTGGCGGTGGCCTTGCTCTACAACAACCTGACCGGGCATGCCTACCCGAAGTCGCGGCTGGCCAAGGACAACACTCATCACACCCGCGATCCGCTGCCGAGCGATCGCATCAGCTTCACCAGCGACGATATCGACCAGGCATTGCGCGAGTTCGGCGAGTACGTCGACGTGACCCGCGATGACCTCGAACGCCTGATCAAGCAGACCGAGAAACATGCGCTGCGTCGCAGCATGGGCGAGATCACGGCGGCGGATATCATGTCCCGCGATCTCTATTGGGCGACGCCGGACAGCTTTATCGAACAGGCCTGGCAGACCCTGCAGGAACACCGCCTGCGTTCGTTGCCGGTGCTGGAGGCGGGCAGTCGTAAGCTGATCGGCATCGTTACCCTGGTCGATCTGCTCAAGCAGTTCCAGCCCAGCCAGACGCGGATCAATCTGGGCCGCTTGAAGTTCCTGCGCGGCACCAAGTTGCGCTCGATCATGAGCGCGCCGGTGATCGCGGTGCAGCAGGACGCGCATATGGTCGACCTGGTGTTTCTGCTCTCCGACCGCGGCCTGCACTGCCTGCCGGTGGTGGATGAACAGCAGCGCCTGGTGGGCATGGTCACCCAGACCGACCTGATCGCCGCGCTGTACCGCAACTGGCTCAAGCATTTGCCGGATTGAGCCAAAGTTTGCGCGCGAAACGGCATGTAGCCCGGATAAGCGCCAGCGCAATCCGGGGCGCGTAATCCCGGATTTCACCAAGGCTTATCCGGTTACGAGGCTGCGCTTCGACGAACATTCCTAAGTATCGGGATAGCAGCGCGACCAATCGAAGTCGTCGCGCACCACTTCGCGCAACAATTCCAGGGCGCGGTGCAGGGCAGGGCCATCGGCGGTGCGGCAGTAGACCAGGTACACCGGGTAGGTGAATTCCGGGGCTTGTTCCACCCGTTTGAGAATGCCTTCGTCAAGGTAGCGCTGCACCACGCGGGTGCGGAAGTAACCGCGCCCGCCGCATTGCAGCAGGTATTGCAAGGCGAACGGGCCGAGACTGAAGGAGAGGGCGCTGCGGGTGTATTCAGGCATCGCGTTGTCGTGCAGCTGGCGAAACGCCGGGCCCCAGTCGATATACATATAGGGTTCGGGATTGTGGGTCTGCACCACCTG
>CBIHQF010000512.1:0-3416 GCA_966211665.1 uncultured Pseudomonas sp.
GATCGGCAAAGAAGCCGCCCGCCGCCACGCCGGCGTTATTGAAGATCACATCGATGCAGTCTAACTTCTCTTCGCAGGCCTGCGCCAGTGCCGTCAGTTGGCTGTAGTCGCGCACATCGCAGCGCAGGGTGAAGCCGTCGCCGCCGGCGGCGCGTACCAATTTCAAGGTTTCCGCCAAGCCGGATTCGTTGACATCGGAAAGCGCCAACCGCCAGCCCTCGCGCGCCCAGCGCAACGCGATTTCACGACCCAAACCCGAGCCCGCGCCAGTAATCATCATGCGATTTTGCATAGGGAAGCCGCCTTTAAATACGGTGGTAGATGGGCGCAGTGTAGCCAAGGAATTCGCGTATTCCCCATATCATCACTTTCCTGAATGACCGATTAGCATCGTCCGCAAATCCGCCGGTAATACGCTCACCGAAGCTGATTGCAAAGGCCATACCCTCGTTAGGTGTTGCATGCTGCGATCTCTCGTAGGAGGCGTGCCCCCGCGGCGAATGCAGCCGGCAGGCTGCCTGCTCATCGTTTGGTGGATACAGCACAAAGCTCGCCCGCCTACGGACCGCAGGCAATTCACGCCTGGCGATACAACACAGAACGGCGACATAGCTTTGCAAAAAGCGCTCTATCGCTTTACCCGCAGCAGCACCCAGGCATAAATCAGCCCATTGAGCAGCAACACAAAGGCCGCGAGCCCGAGCTGGATCCGTGGCGTCAACCCCGCCGGGTAAATCGTCGGCATCAGGTAATGGGCGATGAAACCACCGTCATAGCCCGCCTGGCCGGCGGCCTCGCGCAAGTGGTTCTCGAGCGGCGTAAGCGGGCATTGCAGATGCAGCGCCTCCACTATCACTCCCCAGACTGCGGCGGGCAGATGCAACCAGGCCAGGCGTGGCCGGCGCAACACCAGCAAACCGCCCAGGACGACAAAGGCAATGAACAGCAGATGAACGACCAATACCGCATCCGCGGCCCAATCCAGCAACATCACGCACCTCTCGGGAGCCTGCAGAGCGGCAGGACGCCGGATAAATAATCCATCGATGGACAGGTCGCCACGCCGCCGCAGATCGCTGTACCGAACCCTGCCCCGGCGAGGCCGTCTAAATCTACAGACACCAAAGGAGACGTCGTATGTCCCAAGCAGAGATAACTTTGCCCCAACCGGTGCTGGAGGCCCTACAACGCGGCCACCACGACGATGCCATCAGGATGCTCAGCCTCAATCACGGCATCAGCCAGGCAGAGGCCAAGGAACAGTTGGCGCTGTACCTCGAGCAACACCCGCCAACCCGCCTGCGTGGCGCCGGCATCATTGGCCTGAGCAGAACCAACGCGCTGATCTGGCTGGGCCTGATAGTTCTGATGGCGCTGGTTTATATGATTCTGGTCCACTGATTGCACCATGCGCCACGATTTGCCCAGCCCTGAATTAGAGAAGGCTATGTCGCAGCACTGAACTGCATCGCCAGACGCGGATCGCCTGCGTTCGTAGGAAACCCGCCCCCGGGGCGAGCTTTGTGTTGTATCCACCAAACGATGAGCAGGCAGCCTACCCTGCGTTCGCCGCGAGGTCGCGCCTCCTACGAGACATCGCAACACGTAACGCGACCATAGAAAAAAGGCCGGTTAAGAATAACCGGCCTTCCTCTCAACATGACGGCGTTAATTCACGCTCAATCTATCGCGGTTCCTCTCCAGGATGGCCGCTCCGATACCTTTCACTTCAAGTAATTCATCGACCGATGCAAATTTACCATGCTCCTCGCGGTAGGCCACGATGGCCTCCGCTTTGACCTGACCAATCCCGAGCAACTCACGCTGCAGCGTGGCGACATCGGCGGAATTGAGATCGACTTGAGCAACCGCGGCAACCTGAACTTCTTCGGCTTGGCTGCTTTGTTTTGAAGAGACCTCTGTCGCCGAAACAGCTAGCGACACAGAGGCAAACAACGCGAATAACAGAGAGCAGATTCGTGCATTAAGCATGTTGTGCGTCCTTTCGTGAGTTTGTCCAAACGTGGTACTTCCCGCTCCACGCCCTCTCAAAACTAGTCGCTGTCCTCGCCCTGTCAAATTTTCAAAGAATTTTTTAACCGGAGTGCTCATCGCTCCATTCGCATCGACCCGATGCCGGGAGCGGCCACTTACTGCTGCAAGTGCCCATACAACTTGGCGTAAAGCCCGCCATCGGCGATCAACTGCTGATGGCCGCCGTCCTCGGCGACGCTGCCGCCATCGAATACCAGCACCCGATCCGCTTGTTTCACCGCCGATAAACGATGGGCGATGATCAACGTGGTACGGCCGTGGAGAAACTGGTTGAGCGCCTGGTGCAAGGCGTATTCGGTGGCGGCGTCGAGGGCCGAGGTGGCCTCGTCGAGAATCACCACCTTGGGCTCGGCCAGGACCATGCGGGCAATCGCCAGACGCTGGCGCTGGCCGCCGGACAGGCGTACCCCGGAACGTCCGACGATACTGTCCAAGCGCTGCGGCAACAGGCGAATGGTATCGGCCAACTGGGCGATTTCCAGGGCGCGCCAGCAGGCGTCGTCGCTGCGCTCGCGGCCCATGCACAGGTTGGCGCGCACGGTGTCGTTGAACAGCGCCGGGTGTTGCAGCACCACCGCGACGTTCTCGCGCACCGTCTCCAGGCCGATGTCCTGCTGGCTACTGCCGCCGAAACGAATGGTGCCGGCCTGGGCGCTGTAGAGGCCGAGCAACAACTGCACCAGAGTGCTCTTGCCGCCGCCGCTGGCACCGACGATGGCGACCTTCTCACCCGGCGCGATACTCAGATTGAGCTGGTTGAGCACCGGTTCGTCGTTGTAGGCGAAGGTCAGACCGCTGACCTCGATGCCCACCGTATCGCGCCCTTTGAATGGATCGACGCGCGCCGGGTATTGCGGCTCGTCGCTGCGGCTGAGCAACTGATTGATCCGCGCCAGCGCACCACCGGCGGCATAGAAGGCGTATTGCAGGCTGAGCAATTGCTCGACCGGGCCGATCATGAACCACAGGTAGCTGAATACCGCGAGCATCTGCCCGATCGACAGGTCGGAGAACAGCACCGTGATCATCGCCGCGGCGCGGAATACGTCGATGCCGAACTGGAACAGCAAGCCGCTGGCGCGATTCGAGGCATCGGTTTTCCACTGCGAGGCCACCGCATGGTCACGTACCTCGCGCGCCCGGCCACCGAGACGTCCGAGAAAGTAACCCTGGCGATTGCCGGCGCGGATTTCCTGGATGGCTTCCAGGGTTTCGGTCAATGCCTGGGTAAAACGCGAGGTGCTGTCGTTCTCGAGTTTCTTCAGGTGTTTGACCCGCTTGCCCAGCAACACCGTGGCGTAGATCACCAGCGGGTTGAACATCAGGATCAGCAGCGCCAATTGCCAGTGCATCCAGATCAG
>CBIHQF010000513.1:0-3394 GCA_966211665.1 uncultured Pseudomonas sp.
AGCGGCTTGAGCCATTGTTCTTTCTGCGCCTCATTGGCGTAGCGCACCAGCACCTCCATGTTGCCGGTGTCGGGCGCGGCGCAGTTGAACGGCTCGGCGCCGATCAGCGAGCTGCCCATGATTTCCGCCAAGGGCGCGTATTCGGTATTGGTCAGGCCGGCGCCCAATTCCGAGTCCGGCAAAAACAGGTTCCACAGGCCTTCGGCCTTGGCCTTGGTTTTCAGTTCTTCCATGATCGCCGTCGGCTGCCAGCGATCGCCTTCGTTGACCTGCTGCTCGAACACCGCCTCGGCGGGATAGACGTGGGTCTCCATAAACGCGGTGACGCGCTCACGCAGGTCCTGAACTTTAGGGGAGTAGGCGAAATCCATGATGGGCTACCTTCTTGGGGTGTCTGGTGAAGTTTTTTCGATGTGGTGAGGATGCTAGAACAGGGGTTTGGATTTATCTAACCTATTTTCGTCGTGTATAAACATTCATCACCGATATATGATTCACTGATGCGGACAACCCTCGGAGCGCGCTTGGAATGAATCTCAACAAGGTCGACCTGAACCTCTTCATCGTATTCGACGCCATCTACACCGAAGCCAATCTGACCCGTGCAGGACAGATCGTCGGCATTACCCAACCGGCGGTTTCCAACGCCCTCGCCCGTCTGCGCGAAACCTTCAACGACCCCTTGTTCGTGCGCACCGCGCAAGGCATGGTGCCGACGCCGATGGCGCAGAACATCATCGGTCCGGTGCGCAACGCCCTGCAGCAATTGCGCATCTCGGTGCAGGAAAGCCGCACCTTCACCCCCGCCCAGGCGAACAAGACCTACCGCATCAGCATGACCGACCTGACCGAGGCCGTGGTGCTGCCGCCGTTGTTCCAGCGTCTGCGCCGCCTGGCGCCGAACGTGACGATCGAAAGCATGCTCTCGCGGCGCCGCGACACCACCAAGGAACTGGCGGCCGGGCGGCTGGATTTCGCCGTCGACGCGCCGCTCAATACCGACCCCCAGGTGCGTCACGTCAAGCTCATGGAGGACCGGTACGTCTGCGCCATGCGCAAAGGCCATCCGTTATCCAAGGAAAAGATCAGCCTGGACGAATACCTGTCCCTGACCCATATCCATATCTCCAGCCGCCGCAGCGGCCTGGGCTATATCGATCTGTCGCTGGGCAAGATGGGCTTGCAACGCCGCGTGGCATTACGTTCGCAGCACTACCTGATGGCCTCCACGGTGATGCTCAATACCGATCTGGCGATAACCGTACCGGAACGCTTCGCCCGGCGTAACGAGCTGCACTACGTGCAATTGCCAGTGAATGACGTGCCCTCGCTGGAAACCCACCTGTACTGGCATGAAAGCACCGACCAGGACCCCGCAAACCGCTGGATGCGCGAGCAGATCATCGAAATCTGCCAACACGTCACGGCTCAGGAAAAGAAGCTCGACAAGGCGCCGGAATAAGGGCGCAGAACCCATAAAAATAGACTGGGCAAACCGGCGGACCGGGCTTATCTTGCGTCTACGAGGAGCTACTTGTTGGGTCGTACCGGATGCGCCATCTGTTACTGCTTTGCCTTCTATTCTGTGGAGCTGCTCAGCCCCAGGAGCTGCTGATTGTCGGTAACAACTATTCAGTACCGAAAATCTATAGCGAAGCCGAAGAGCCACGGGGCATGTTGGTCGACATACTGCGGTATGCCGATTCAGCCATGCCCCGACACCGTTTTACTTTGCACCTCTACCCTTGGGCACGCGCCTATCGGATGGCCGAACGCGGCCAGGCCGGCATCGTCGGCCTGAGCTGGACGGCCGAACGTCAGCAGATTTTCGATTACTCCGAACCGCTGTTCTACGATGAAGTGCTGGTCGTGGTGCGTCACGGTGAGGAGTTCGCCTTCGGCGGTATCGACGACCTCGCGGGGCGGCGCGTGGGTATCGGCGCCGGCGGCAGTTTCGGCGAAGAATTCGAGCAGGCGCGCCAACGTGGCTTGTTCGAAGTGGATGAGGATAATGGCCCGGTCTCGCGGCTGAAAAAGCTGCTGGCCGGGCGTATCGACGCGGCCCTGATCAACCCCGGCCTGGCCGGCTTAAAACGGGCCATCGCCCAGGACCCGCAGTTAGTGGAACACGCCGACGATATCCGGACTCTGCCACAGCCGCTCAAACGCGACGCCAACTACCTCGGTTTCCATAAACACCTGGCCATGGGCGCGTTTCTCGAGGAGTTCAACGCGGTGATTCGCCAGGGCTACGAGAATGGCGATATTCCGCGCCTGTTAGAGCGTTATCAGCAGCCCTAGCAGGCTATTTACGCACTGTCGCGCAGCACCAGTTCGAAACCGACATCGATACAGCGCTGCGCCGGCGGCTCGCCGCGCATCAGGGTCCCCAGCCAACTGACCGATGCGCCCGCGAGTGGTGCGTACCTGATCAGGACTGGCTGCAACCAGGCCGCCGCCGGCAAGCCTGAGGCGCTCTGGTCAACTCGGCCTGGGCACTATCGAACTCTTTCGCGGAAAGAACGCTCCGCTCTTCGATAGCCGCCCCCGCAGAGTCGCGCATGACCCATTGGCAAATTTCCGCGATCACCTCTTCATGGCTTCTGGTCGCGTCGACCGACACCACGTGAGGCTCCCCCTCGGGCGACTGCAAAGTTACGAACTGGCTGTCGACCAGCGAGGCCGGCATGAAATGCCCAGGACGGGCGCCGACGCGCTGCAAGGTGGTGGCGCGATCGATTTTCAGGTAGGCGAACTGCAAACCCGGCACCGCCCGGCGTAAACGCTCGCGGTAAGCGCGCTTGAGCGCCGAGCAGGCCAGGACGAAACTCTGGCCCTCGGCTAAGGCTTTTTGCATTTCAACGATCAGAGCATCCAGCCACTGGATGCGGTCCTCATCGCTGAGGGCGTTGCCGGCACGCATGCGCTCGATGTTCTCGTTTGGATGAAAGCTGTCGGCTTCGATATGCCGCCAACCCAGTTCGCGGGCGACGCCCTGACTGATTTCGGTCTTGCCGGAGCCGCTAACGCCCATCACCACCAGGGTATGGCGGGCCGGCGTTACGGCGGCGGAGCTTGAAGTCTGCATGGTTTCTCCTGGGCGACATCGGTGCGGTGCCGTATTGCGCGGCGATGTTGGCGCTGACCAAGCTATTCGACACCCCTGTGATTGAGTCGACCTGCGATGAATATAAATTGCTGGGCGCCGCTCGCGCAAAAAGTCGCAACAACGCATTGCTTGAATTCCACATCGAGAATATTATCGACTCATAGTTCATATATGGAGAACGCTCATGTCCGTTGCCATGCAGAAAAGCACCCATGCTTTCGATCCCGACTCGGCCAAGGCCGGCCAGGTCGCCCTGAAGTTCTTCTTCAACCTGATGGAAAAATG
>CBIHQF010000514.1:0-3393 GCA_966211665.1 uncultured Pseudomonas sp.
ATGTGGATACCTCCATCAAGGGTCGAAACCGACCGGAAAGTTAGCGATGGAGTGAATGTAAGGGCTTGTAGCCGACCGATAAACGAGCAACTCTGGCCATCACTGTTTGTAAAATCCAAACAATCCGAGGGTAGTGATGGACCGCTTCGATGCGATGCAGGCGTTTGTTCGGGTAGTGGAGGCCGGTAGCTTCACCAAGGCGGCTGAGACACTGCACATGAGCAAAACCAGCGTGACGCAACTGGTACAGCAACTGGAGGCACGCTTGCGCGTCAAATTGCTCAACCGCACGACGCGCAAGGTCAACCTGACTGCCGACGGGGCGATCTACTACGAACGCGTGGTGAGGCTGCTGGACGATCTGGACGATGTCGATACCAGCCTGTCCGGCGCTTCATCGCTGCCCAGAGGGCGCTTGCGAGTCGATGTGCCAAGCCCGCTGGCCAGAACCATTCTGATACCCGCACTGCCCGAGTTCCACGCTCGCTATCCCGATATCCAAATCGACATGGGGGTGAGCGATCGCATCGTGGATCTGATCAGCGAGAAGGTGGATTGCGTTGTGCGGGGAGGGGAGCTGACAGACCTGTCGCTGATGGCCCGGCGTGTCGGCGACTTGCAATTGGGTGTCTACGCGGCGCCGAGCTACCTGGATCGCCTCGGCATTCCCACGCACCCGCGGGAGCTGGAAAACTCGCACCATCGTGTTGTCGGCTTCCTCTGGGCGCGCACCGGCAAAGCCCTGCCTTATGCCATGCACAGGAACACCGAGAGCCTCCATGTTCAGGGGCGTTACGTATTGGCGGTCGACGATGGCAATGCCTATCTCGCGGCCGGTCTGGCCGGCATGGGAGTGCTGTGGCTGCCGGACTACATGGCCAAGTCCCACGTGCAAAAAGGTGAGCTGCTGCCCCTATTCGAGGACTGGTTCCTCGATCCTATGCCGATATACGTGGCCTACCCGCCGAACCGGCATATCAGCATCAAGTTGCGCGTGTTCATCGATTGGATCGCCCAGTTGATGGCGCAACATGCACCTGTCATCTCACAGCCTCGAAGGGGTGGGGGGCATGCGGATACGAAAAAGCCCCGGGGCTAACCAGGGCTTTCGAGTTCGTCTGCGAACGTTCTAGTCTTTTCTCGCCGGTTCTTCGAGCTTGCGTGCCTGCACGGTGATGGTCTGCCCCTGGGGTTCTTCGAGGGCCGCCTTTTCGTCGTTATCCATGGTTTTTCTGAAGCCCTTGATCGCGTCGCCGAGGTCGGTGCCCAGGTTCTTGAGGCGCTTGGTGCCGAACAGCATGACCACGATCGCCAGGACGATCAGGAGTTGCCAGATGCCGATGCCACCCAATCCCATGATGCGTACTCCGTAGTAAGTGGTTGGATGGCAGCGTGGGAGGCTGCCCCCTTGATCTCGTCGTCTGCCGACCTTGCATCGTGACCGGCGTCCCTGCTGGCGGTTGCCGCTATGGCCGGTTTATGCCGGGCCGCATATCGGCTGAGTGGCGGTTGCGGACGAGACGCCGGCACAACGCCATTCACGTTTATTTGCAGACGTAGAACTTGCGCACATAGACAGTGCTCTTCCAGGCGCATGGGGCGTCTTTGGGCACGAATACCGTATCGCCGGTGGCGACCGTCAGATCGCTGCCGTCTGCCGTCTGCAGGGTGACGCTGCCTTCGATCAGGTGCATCAGTTCGTGCATCTTGTGCGGTCGCGCCCGGCGGGTATAGGGCGTCGAGTCCCAGACGCCGATGAGCAGCTTGCTCGCTTCTTCGGTAAAGACAGTGTGCGAGCGGCATTGCGGAGCCGGGCTGAGCAGAATCGCTGCATCCGGTGGGTTGGAAGGCGCGAGCAGATCCAGGGGATCCAGCAGGGTAAGCCCGCTATTGCGCTGCTCGACGGTCTGGATGTCCGCGCAAAATGCCCAACGGGAATTCGCTTGCGCCTCGAGCTGGAGCGGAGAGTTGCGACCGATCACGGCGCTGGCGCCCGGGCCCAGTTCGAGCGTGCGATCCTCACTCTGCAAGATGACGTGTCCGGCGTGGACCACGATCATCTCGGCATGGGGATACTCATCGACGCTGAATCGCCCGCTGGCCTCGACCACGCCGGCAGCGATTTCGCCAGGGCTGATATAGGCCGTTTTCCGCTCCGTGCCGAACGGATCCTTGGGCCCCAAAGGGCCTGCGGTGAAGGTTGTCGAGACGGGGTTGCCATCGGCACGCACCAACAACACTGCGGTGGGTTCTGACATCAAGGTTCTCCAGGTAGGAATAGGTACGGGGTGGGGAAATCTGTCGCTGCCGGTATCAGCCCATGGCCTGGGTCACCAGGGCGAATTGGCTGACGCCGCCGACAGCGCGCGGTGGCGTTCCGCGCGCCATTTGCGCGACTTTGTCGACCTGTTTCAGGCCAGATGCTTCGAGCCAATCGGATAGGCCGCTATCTGCCGGAATATCGATGCGTACGAAAGCCTCCGGCACTTTCGCCAGCAACATGGCTATCAAGTGTTTGGCCTGTTCGGGGTTTTCCGCGATGACCGGACCGATACAGCGGCCACGGCCGAACGGGCGCAGCATCGCGAAGGCGCGTAGCTGGCCATCGCGCTCGATGCCGACCGAGTGTTCGGCCACCTCGAACAGCTCGTCGAGTACGCTTTCGCGGTCCAGCCCGCTGCCGGCATTGGCCAGTTCGAGTTGGCGAACCCGATCGTCTGCGGTCAAGGGACGGCACTGTTCACCGGCTGGTAGGGCAGGGGTATCGGCGGCTTGTGCCTGGCCCTGATGCTGGTGGATCTGACCGAATTCGACGAAGCCTTGGCTGGCGTACAACGGGACACCCGCCAGTGTGGCATTGAGTATGGCGGTGCGCGGCATGCAGGCCTCGAGCGCCAACTCCATCAGCTTGCGGCCAATGCCCTGGCCCTGGTACTCGTCGCTGACGATCACCAGGCCGATGGTGGCGTAAGCGCCCTGCGGGCAAGCGAATGCGGTACCGATCAGGTGGCCTGCATCCAGGCGGCCGTCGTCCTCGACGACGAAGCCGCCGGCGATACGTTCCAGCATTGCCCAGTCTTCCAGGCGATGGGGCCATTTCAATTGCACGGACAAGGCATGGGCTGCCGCTACATCTTCGCTGGTCATGGGGCGATAAAGATAAGGAGAGCGTTGAGCGACGGACATGGCAGAACTCCGTTGTTGGCTGCGTGCGGCTGAAAATTCTCACCGGGTATAAGGCTGTATCCCACCTGCTGCGCGGCCTGACAAGGGGCTTAAGGCAATTCGGTAGATTCCCCAAGCGGTGGTTCTATGGGCCCTATTTTTTGCTTAAACGAGAGTTACTCTCAGCAGTAAATGCTTGGCTGTTTTTTGCGATGGAGGTCTGAATCA
>CBIHQF010000515.1:0-3371 GCA_966211665.1 uncultured Pseudomonas sp.
CACCAGGTCGCAGCCGCTCCAGTCGGTATCGGCGATGGCCTTGTTGGCCGTGACCCGGATGCGTTTACCGTCGATCAGGATGGCCTCGCCGTCGCTGTCCGCCTCATGCTGCCAGCGGCCGTGCACCGAGTCGAAATTCAACAGATGGGCGTGGGTGGCGGCATCGCCGGCCGGGTCGTTGATCTGCACGAACTCCAGCTCCGGCCAGTCCCAGGCGGCGCGCAGCGCCAGGCGACCGATGCGGCCGAAGCCGTTGATACCTACTTTTATAGCCATAAATCCATTCCTCCCAGAAAACGTTTAAGCGCTACGCGGAGCGAACATGATGATCGCCATGCCGAGCATGGCCACGCCGGCCCCCAGTAAATCCCAATTGCTCGGGCGAATGCCGTCGACCAGCCATAGCCAGAAGATCGCCATCGCCACATAGACTCCGCCATAGGCGGCATACACCCGTCCGGCCGCCGTCGGGTGCAGGCTCAGCAACCAGGCGAACAGCGCCAGCGAGGCCGCAGCCGGCAGCAGCAACCAGATGCTCTTGCCCTGCTTGAGCCACAGATAGGGCAGGTAACAGCCGAGGATCTCGGCCAGGGCCGTGAGCATGAAAAGTCCGAGGGTATTGAGCATGGCGAGTAATCCTCGAAGCCAAAGCCTGATTGACGCGCTTGGAGAGCGCTTTGGCGCACTCCAAGCGCTCGGAATAACGAGCCGCCAGGTTTCAGCAGTGCTTGAGCTGGCGTACGGGGCGCTGGTCCATGGCCTCGAGGCGTTCTGCGTCGGCGTTCAGCCAGTGCTGGTTGGCGTCCAGGGTGGTGCGCAGGATGTCGCGCACCCAGGTCGGCAAATCCGGGTGCAACCGGTAATACACCCACTGGCCACGCCGGCGATCGGCCAGCAGACCGCAATTGCGCAGTTGCGCCAGGTGTCGGGAGATTTTCGGCTGGCTTTCGCCCAGGGCGCAGGTCAGCTCGCAGACGCACAGCTCCTGCTCGCGGGTAACCAGCAGCAAGGTGCGTATGCGGGTTTCGTCGGATAGGCATTTGAAGACGTTGGTCGGGTTCAGAGGCTCGGCCATGAGTGGTCTCTTTACAACGGTGCGATGCATTCGATAAGGGGCGCCGGTACGTTGCGCCAGCGTTCGTCGTCATCATATATGGGTGTGTGAATATACGTTTCTGCGAATATTCAAGTAAAGCCGTGACGACGGATATATTTCGCGAATGGCCGAGATGAGATCGTTGTGCGGCATGCGCCTGAGGGCGCCGCCAGGGGTGCTAGTGCGGCGGGCCGATCAGCTCGCGCACTTTGGCGATGACGTCGGCGATATCGAAGGGCTTGTCGAAAACCGCCGCGAACAACTCGGGGCTGGCCCGACCGAGGCTGCCTTGAGCGCCGCTCATCAGAATGATCGGGAAGTCGCAGGGATGTGGGCGCGAGCGAATGGCGCGGGCGAACTCGAGGCCGTCCATCCGCGGCATCATGAAGTCGGTGATGACCAATAAGGGCTGCTCATGGTCGAGTATCTCGAGCCCCTTCTGCCCATTACTGGCCTTGACGACCATATAGCCCTCGTCTTCCAGGGCGTAGGCGAGAATATCCGCAATCAGATATTCGTCGTCGACCACCAAGATGCTAGTCATGAGATGTCGGCCCGGCCGATGGTCTCAGGAGTTGCTGGCAGGCTTGGCGGAACCGGATAAAACTGCCTCTGCATGTTTGAAAGCCTTATTCAAATCGATACCGTGATCATTGATGATCACTTCCAGAAGCGAGGGGTCGTAGACGCTGTCTCGCATTTTGAGAATGGACAGGAGCCGCTTCAGTTCGGAGTTCAGTTCGACGAAGCGCATCAGTATCAGGTTGTCGACGATGCCCGACAGTCCCGGCCCTGGCGCGTTGATCTCCGAACCGAACAGGTCGCGCATTTCCCAGGTGGCGAATACGGTGACGCCGCGGGCGCGTAATTCGTTCATCAGCGCACTGAAGAACTCGAGCAAGCGTGCGGAGTTGGTGCTGGTGCGCGCCATGCCGCCGAGGCTATCGATAAATAGCCGTTTGATGCGTTTTTCCCTGACCGCTTCGAGCAAGCGGGCGCCCAGGCAGTCGAGCAGACCTTCGGTGGTCGGTTGCCAGATCAAGTGCATGGCGCCACTGTCTTCCAGGGCTTGCAGATCGATGCCGATAGCCCGCGCCTTCAGGCGTGTGCGTTGCGGCGTTTCATAGAAACCGAAATGCAGCCCCGGCTCGTCTACGCTCGATTGGGCGAGGAAGTTGATCCCCAGGGTGGTCTTGCCGATCCCCGAAGGCCCCATGATCAAAGTGACCGAGGAACGCGGCAGGCCACCGCCGATCATGCCGTCGAGGTTGGCGATGCCGCTGTCTATGCGGGTCAGGTCGGCGCTATCCGGCAGCGAGGGGACGCTATACAGGCTTTCCAGTCTTGGATAGACGACCACCCCGGAATCGCCGATTTCGTATTCGTGCAAGCCCGATAGCGCACCGCCGCCACGGGGTTTGCGCAACTGGATGCGGCGTACCGAGCGGCTGCCGTAGAGCTCTTCGCTGAGTTCGACGATGCCATCGACCATGGTGTGTTCCGGGCTGCCTTCTTCCTGCGGCGAGCTGGTGAGAAACAGCACCGTGCAGCCGGCGAACGCGGCATGGCCTTGTAGCTCGGTGATGAATTTTTTCGCATCGAGCTGGGTATTGGCTTTGATGCGGGCGTTGAGCAGGCCGTCGACGACCAGCACCGTGGCTTGCTGTCGACCGATTTCGTGACGCAGCAGTTTGACCACCTCGTCGAGACCTTCGTGATCCAGGGTGTCGAAGGCGCTGATGAAGTGCACTTCGGCGCCGACTTTGCTTTTGTCGAAGAAGCTCAGCGTCGAGAGGAACTGAAATAGCCGTTCATGGGATTCGGCCAGCAAGGTGGCGACCAGTACCCGGCCACCGTTGCGCACATGATTGAAGGCGATCTGATGGGCGAGGATGGTTTTTCCCGATCCCGGATGCCCCTGGATGATGTAGGACGCGCCGGCGACCAGACCTCCTTTGAGGATCGCATCGAGCCCGGCGATTCCGCTTTGAATGCGCTTTAACTGTTCCAATGTTGACCGCCTTAATAATTTCGCAGAAAGAACCCTATGAATGCTTGCCCGAAGGGCTCGCCATGGATTACCTGAAACACCGCTGCCGGTAAGCGCTAACAGGCCGTTGAAAAACTACCTACGTGGGCCCTCTTGATAAAAGAGAGGGGCGTTAAAAACGGCCCGGGACTCGGCGTCTCAAAATGCTCATTTACAGCAGTAAACTCGCATGCGAGCCCAGTCCGCTTTTTCGGCCGTTTTTGTGGGGACGCCTAGTCCTTGTCT
>CBIHQF010000516.1:0-3370 GCA_966211665.1 uncultured Pseudomonas sp.
CCCCATCCCGGCCAACATGGCCAGCACGAACACAATCGCCTGCCAATAACCGCTCAGCAGCAGCGCCAACGCCGGGCCCGGACATATCCCGGCGATGCCCCAGCCGATGCCGAACAACAAACTGCCGCCGACCAGTCGGCGATCCAGCCGCCTGTTTTGCGGCAACCGCATGGGCGCATCGAGCAACGAGCGCTCGTGCTTGCGCGCCCAGGTGAAGGGCAACAGGGCGGTGGCGACGGCCGCAGCCATCACCAGCGCCAGCGACGGGTCCCAGGCCCCTGCCAGATCGAGAAAACCCAGGACTTTGGCCGGATTGGCCATACCCGCCAGCAACAAGCCGAAGCCGAACAGCAGACCGGCCAGCAATGCCGTCAGTTTGCGCATATTCACCCCCGCAACAGATGACGCAGGACAAACACCGTGCAGAAACCGGCGACCATAAACACCAGCGTGGCCACCCACGAACGCAGCGACAGCCGGGAGATGCCACACACCCCATGGCCGCTGGTGCAGCCGGCGCCGTAGCGGGTGCCGAGGCCCACCAGCAAACCGGCCACGCTCAGGCCCAACCAGCCGTTCTGGAACTCGATCGGCGGCAGCTCGCCGAACAGCCGCCAGAGCACCGGGGCGAGCAGCAGCCCGAGCAGAAACAGCGCTTTCTCGCCGCGCCCTTCGCCGCTTTCCAGCATGCTGCCGAGCAAGCCGCTGATGCCGGCGATGCGCCCGTTGAGCAGCACGAACAGGCTGGCCGTCAAGCCGATCGAGGCGCCACCGGCCAACGCGCTCCAGGGGCTGAAGTGCAGCCAGTCAATGGTGACTCCGTCGATGGCCATCTATCCCTCCTTCGCACAGAACACTTGGTAGAGCGTGTCGATCACCGCCAAAGCGGCCGGGCTGCAGATGCGGTAATAGATCTGTTTGCCCTCGCGCCGGGTATCCACCAGCCCTTCGCGACGCAGTACGGCCAATTGCTGCGACAACGTCGGCTGCTGGATGCCCAGCAGGGTTTCCAGGTCACTGACATTTCGCTCGCCCTGTGACAGCTGGCAGAGCAGCAGCAGACGATCCGGGTTGCTCAGCGCCTTGAGCAACTGGCCCGCCGCATCGGCATTGGCCCGCAGTTGCTGGATATCGAATTGATTCATACCGGCTCACTCAATTAACACAATTACAATATATTAATTTATATATTGAATGACAACAGCCAGCGGCGCCCAGCAGAGAATGCCGAGGAAAGGGCGATGCCCGGCTCAGCGGCAACCGGGTAAACGCGCCAGACCTGCACCATGCTCAGGGTCGACGCCGGGCGCGCCGAGATCGCGGGCCCGGGCATGGAGTGCCGCGGGCGATGGGCTCAACGCCAGAGCGGCGCTGACGAAGGGAGCGGCGAACGAAGTGCCGCTGGCGAAGTAACCCTGCCCATTTTCGTCCAGCGTCCAGATATCCTCGCCGGGCGCGACCAATGCCAGTTCAGGGCCGTAGTTGGACTGGCGCGCCCGTCGCAGGCGCGCATCCACCGCGCCCACGGCGATCACCGCCGGGTAGGCCGCGGGATAGCGAACGCGGGGAGCGCCATCGTTGCCCGCCGCGGCGACGAAATGCATCCGCCGCGCCAGTTGCTCGAAGGTACGCGCCAGCAGCAGGCTGTAAGAACCGCCGAAACTCAGGTTGACCACCCGCACCGGCGGCTGGATTCCGGCCAGATGATCGAGCGCCTGGATCACCCAGTCGCTGCGCGTGTGCAGGCCCGCGTCGGCATCCTCGCCGAAGACCCCCAGGGCGTGCAGGCTGGCAGCCGGCAGCAGCCCGGCGACTTGCCCGCGGCCCAACAGCAAGGCAGCGACCGCGCTGCCATGGCGCGCCGCGGCGGGGTCGCGGGGGGCGAATTGGGCCGGCAACAGGCTCAGGTAGCGCAGGTCCGCATCGATGAATTCCGCAAGCTGGGTATTGACCGGGCCATCGAGCATCGCCAACACCAAACCGGCACCGCAGCGTTGCGCTGCCGGTTGCGTGCGACCCATGGCACGCTGGCCCCAGTCGCGTAGCGCTTCGGGCGGTGGCGGCGGTGCCGACAGGGGGCGATAACGCAGGTTCGGCTCCTGTTGCCAATCGGGAAACTGCCGACGTAGCTGGCGTTCCAGTTGCCCTAGATCGATCTCGGGTGGAATCCGGTAAACACTGATGACCCGTTGCAGATGGGTCAGTTGCTGACGTCGCGCTATGGTCAGCTTGAACGCCTGCAAGGCGCGGCGCTGCTCTTGCGCTTCATCGAGATCGCGACTGACCACCACCCATTCGCGCAGAACCGGCAAATCGTCCGCGGGCGGTTGTTGCACGCCCCGCCACTGCTCGGGCGCCGCCTGCAAACCGTGGCGTTCGATCAGACCGCCGGCAGGCCGCGGCGGGGCGGGCGCGACAGACGCGGGTGGCGGCACGGTGACGGTCGTGGCGGTCGGCGGCGACGCCGACGCACTCCGCGCGGGGCTCGGCGCCGCAGTCGGATCGCTCGGCTCGCGCCCGGATTGCAGTTGGATGTGCGCCGCGGGCCTGGCTGGCGCAGTGCCCGGCGCCGCAGGATCGCCGGTGGCCAGCAACGGCTGGCCGAGCAGCAGGCTGAGCAACAGCGCCAGCCCCGAACGCTTGCTCACGGCGCCTTGCCCACCAGCGCGGCATGCTGCACCACCGGTTGCTGCTGCAGCCACAGCAGCAGCGCCTTGCCGTCGGCGAAACGCGGATCGGCCGGCACATGCACCTGAACCAGGCCGAGCGCCGAAGGGCCATCGATCAATAGCCCATCGACTTCCAGCAACAGCTCGCGTATCTGCAGCCATTGCGCGTGCTCGACGAATCGCAGCTGCACGCGATAACCGCCGCTCAGCAGTTGCTGCGCAGCGCCGCCGCTTTGCAGACGCCAATCGCTGTCGGTGCCGTCGGGGCGCGCCAGAATGCCGATTTGCAGCGCCACCACTAAAGCGGCGGCGACTGCCAGGCCGGGCTTCCACCAATCGCGGCGCTGGGTAGTCGCCGCTTCCTGGCGCAGGCTGCGCTGCAATCGCGCCCAACCCAGCTCGCCCGGCGCCGGCTGCCGTAGATTCGCCGCCAGCTCGTCCTGGCGCACGGCGGCGGCCAGCTCGCGCAGGCTCTGCAAAGCCTCCCTGGCCTCGGCGGAGCGCAGCAGCAGCGCATCCACCTGTCCCCGCTCGGCCGCCTCGAGGGTGCCGTTGAGGTACCAGGGCAACAGCTCCAGCAACCGTTGATCGTTGTCTTCAATGCCCATCGTTCACCTCCGCAATCGGTATTCCTGAGTCGCGAACGACGGCGCATCGGTTCAGTCTTTCGACCATGCTCACAGACCTCCCAGCAGGCGCCG
>CBIHQF010000517.1:0-3361 GCA_966211665.1 uncultured Pseudomonas sp.
GCTCACGACGCCAATACGCGCCGAGCTGTCATCCGGACTTGCCGCCAGCGCCTGCGCCATTAGCGCGGTATTGATGAATGCCCACTTCAAACCCGATACGCCCGCCCTCGTAGCCGCGGTGAGCATCAGCTTCACCGCCTTGTGCATTTGCATCACCGCCTACTTCGTCCACCAGCAGGGCATGCGCCTGGCGCAGGTGCGCATCGAGATCAAGCGTGAGCAGGAAAAAGCCGCGCGCCTGGCCCGCAACCTGGCCAAGTATTTGTCGCCACAGGTGTGGGAGTCGATTTTCAGCGGCAAGAAGAGCGTGCGACTGGAAACCCAGCGCAAGAAGCTCACGGTGTTCTTTTCCGATATCAAAGGCTTCACCGAGTTGTCCGAGGAGTTGGAAGCCGAAGCCCTGACCGACTTGCTCAACAGCTATCTCAACGAAATGTCGAAAATCTGCCTGAAATACGGCGGCACCATCGATAAGTTCATCGGCGACAGCGTCATGGTGTTTTTCGGTGATCCGGCCAGCAAAGGCGCGAAGAAAGACGCCGTGGCCGCGGTCTCCATGGCCATCGCCATGCGCAAGCACATGAAAGTGCTACGCCAACAGTGGCGCGCCCAGGGCATCACCAAACCCCTGGAAATCCGCATGGGCCTGAACACCGGCTATTGCACGGTCGGCAACTTCGGCGCCGACACGCGCATGGACTACACCATCATCGGCCGCGACGTGAACCTGGCCAGCCGCCTGGAAAGCGCCGCCGAGGCCGGCGAAATCCTGATCTCCCACGAGACCTATTCGATGATCAAGGACGTGGTGATGTGCCGCGACAAGGGCCAGATCAACGTCAAGGGCTTCACCCGCCCGGTGCAGATCTACCAGGTGGTGGATTTCCGCCGCGACCTGGGCGCCACCTCCAGCTATGTCGAGCACGAACTGCCCGGTTTCTCCATGTACCTGGATACCAACGGCATTCAGAACTTCGACAAGCAACGCGTCATCCAGGCGCTGCAACAAGCCGCCGAGAAACTGCGCGATAAGGTGATCATGTAGAACGCGCCAGCCATAAGGGTTGTAGTCCCGACCCCGACTTTGGTGCGAGCGTTTCCTGGCGTTCACCAGTTCATGGCCGGGCAGCCTGCGGGGCTGAACTCGCCGCGGGGCGCGCCTCCTACGAGAGCGATTACGCGGCCTCTCCTGTTATTTGCAAAACCTGCTACCTCGTAGGGTGGATGACGCTTTACCCATCCACCAACAGCGATGGTGGATGAAAACAGCGTCAGCTACGCGCCCCGATCCACCCACAGCTACACCCTCGGTACCGCTAGCTGCGGCTGCAGACAGCGCTCGCCATCGACCATCGGCTGCTGGGCCAGGAAATCCAATGCCGAGGCGCGCCAGGATTGTCGTGCAGCCAGTTCGGCGCACTGCGCTCGATCCAATTGCAGGGCGGCCAAGCAGGCCTCGTGCAAATCCTCGTTCATCGCACCGTTGACGCCCTGCTGCAACACATCCAGCGGCCCCGGAACAGGGAAAGCCGCCACCGGAGTGCCGCAGGCCAGGGCCTCGAGCATGACCAAACCGAAGGTGTCGGTGCGCGACGGAAACACCAGCACGCTGGCCTGCTGGTAAGCCTGGGCCAATGCCTCGCCATGGCGGTAGCCGAGGAACTCCACCTCGCCGTAGCGAGCCTGCAAGGCTTCACGCTGCGGGCCGTCGCCGATCACCCGTTTGATCCCGGGCAGGTCCAGATCGAGAAAGGCTTCGAGGTTTTTCTCCGTGGCGACTCGCCCGACATACAGAAAAACCGGCGCGGCGCCTTTCGGATGCGCCGTCGACGGGCGGAACAAAGCGTTATCGACGCCCTTGCGCCACAGGCTCAAACGGCGCAGCCCCCGACCGGCGAATTCCGCGCACAAGCGCTCGGTGGTGATCAGCACCGCCTGGCTCGGCCGATGAAAAGCACGCAGGTAGGCATAACCCCAACTCAACGGCAACCAGCGCCAACGGCTGTTGAGGTATTCGGGAAAGCGTGTATGGATCGCCGTGGAAAATGCCAGCCCGCGCTTGTTCAACCAACGTCGCGCCGCCCAGCCGAGCGGCCCTTCCGTGGCCAAGTGGACGCAATCGGGCTGAAAATCACGGATCGCCGCGCCGACTCGCCAGAGATTCCACACCAGGGGGATCTCCGGGTAGGTCGGGCACGGCACGCTGCGAAAATCCGCCGGCGACAGCAGCTTGACCTGGTGCCCCAGGCCCCATAGCTCGTCCAGCAACGCGCGCAGGCTGGTGACCACGCCATTGACCTGGGGTGACCAGGCGTCGGAAACGATCAGAATCCTCATGCCGCCGGCTCCACGGCGACCAACTGCGGCGCCTCGACCTGCGCCTGATCCTCGGCCAGGCGATACAGCTCGATGCGCCCATCCACCTGCTCGATCAGCGCCGTGCAGGACTCGACCCAGTCGCCGCAATTCATATACTCCACCGCGCCCATCGGGCGGATTTCGGCATGGTGGATATGCCCGCAGACCACCCCGTTGAAGCCGCGCTTGACGCACTCGTGGGCGATGGCCTCCTCGAAGTCGCTGATGAAGTTCACCGCGCCTTTGACCTTGTGCTTGAGGTAGGCCGACAACGACCAATAGCCGTAGCCATAACGCTGGCGCCAGTGATTGAGCCAACGATTGAGGGTCAGGGTGAATTCGTAGGCCGAGTCGCCGAGAAAGGCCAGCCAGCGGTGATAGCGGGTGATCACGTCGAACTGATCGCCATGGATCACCAGCAAACGGCGGCCGTCGGCTGTGAGGTGCTCGGCCTCGTCGACCAGTTGGATGTTGCCGAGGATCAACCCGGAGTAACCGCGCAGAAACTCGTCGTGGTTACCGGTCACGTAGATCACCTCGGTGCCGCGCTTGCTCATGGTCAGCAAGCGGCGGATCACATTGGTGTGGGCCTGCGGCCAATACATGCCGCCGCGCAGCTTCCAGCCGTCGATGATGTCGCCGACCAGGTAAACCTTGTCGGCCTGATAACGCTTGAGAAATGCCGCGAGGTGTTCGGCCTGGCAATCCCGGGTGCCCAAGTGCACGTCGGAAATCCACAGGGTGCGGACATGTTGCTTACGACTTGGCTTAATCAGCTGCGCGCTGGTCATGGTCGGCCTCCACCGGGGTTTGCCTGAGCGTGCATCGCCGGGGTGAAGCCAAGGTGACGGATCCAAGGCATTTCGATGACAATGAGCCGGGATATATACCGCACGCTGCTAGCAGACCCTGAAAAACGTAGGCGACGACTGCATGGATGCAGGAGGTAGAGCGAAGCAGAAAGCCCGAGCCGAGGCAGGCAAGACAATACCGATGGCGGCCC
>CBIHQF010000518.1:0-3352 GCA_966211665.1 uncultured Pseudomonas sp.
ATCGGCCTGCTGGTAGTTTTCCAGCACCGCGACCAAGGTGCGGCCCACCGCCAGACCGGAGCCGTTGAGGGTGTGCAGCAGTTCGGGTTTTCCGGTTTCCGGGTTGCGGTAGCGCGCCTGCATACGCCGCGCCTGGAAGTCGCCGCAGTTCGAGCAGGAGGAAATTTCACGGTACTTATCCTGGCTCGGCACCCAGACTTCCAGGTCGTAAGTCTTGGTCGCGCCGAAACCCATATCGCCGGTGCATAGCGCCAGCACCCGATAGGGCAGTTCGAGCAATTGCAGGACTTTCTCGGCGTTGCCGGTCAGTTCTTCGAGCGCCTGATAGGAGGTGCTCGGTTCGACGATCTGCACCATTTCGACCTTGTCGAACTGATGCTGACGGATCATCCCGCGGGTATCGCGCCCGGAAGCACCGGCTTCGCTGCGGAAACAGGGAGTATGGGCGACGAACTTCAATGGCAGCTGTTTGGCATCGAGAATCTCGCCGGCGACTATGTTGGTCAGCGACACTTCCGCCGTCGGGATTAGATAGAGGTCGGCCTCATTCTCGCGGCTGATCTTGAACAGGTCTTCCTCGAACTTCGGCAGCTGGCCGGTGCCTTGCAATGCAGGGGCCTGAACCAGATACGGGGTGTAAGCCTCTTCGTAGCCGTGCTCGCTGGTGTGCAGGTTGATCATGAACTGCGCCAGGGCGCGGTGCAGGCGGGCGATGGGGCCGCGCAACAAGGCGAAACGCGCGCCGGACAGTTTGGCCGCGGTTTCGAAATCCAACCAGCCGTGCTGCTCGCCCAGGCTGACATGATCCTGAATGGTGAAATCGAAGGCCTTGGGCGTGCCCCAGCGACGCACTTCGACGTTGCCCTCTTCGTCGGCACCGACCGGTACCGATTCGTGGGGCAAATTGGGAATACTCAGCAGCAGACTATCCAGCTCGAGCTGAATCGCGTCCAACTCACGCTTGCCCTCTTCCAGCTCGCCACCCATGCGATCGACATCGGCGAGCAGCGGCGCGATATCTTCGCCGCGCTGCTTGGCCTGACCGATGGCCTTGGAGCGGCTGTTGCGCTCGGCCTGCAATTGCTCGGTACGGGTCTGGACGGTCTTACGCTGGGCTTCCAACGCCTCGAAGCGCGCCACATCCAGCTGAAAACCACGGCTAGCTAAGCGTTCGGCAACTTCATGGAGCTGGCCGCGTACCAATTTGGAGTCGAGCATGTTCAATTCTCAATAACAGGTGCAAAAGAATGCATGGCCGCAGCCATGACGCGCGATGCCGCGCAGTTTAAGGCTTAAGACCGCTACAGTGCCAATCCGCAACCGGTTCGGCAGCCGACGATGGCGCTCAATGGCACAGGCGCGCCAGGGTGAGCCCGAGCCAGGCGGCCAATAGTCCACCGACCACGCTGCATAACAGGTAACCCACCGCCTCGGCGACACGGCCGTGCTCGAGCATATTGAGCACTTCCAGGCTGAACGAGGAAAACGTGGTCAAACCGCCGAGCAGACCGACCGTCAGGCCGGTGCGCAACTCCAGCGGTAAATCGGTGCGCAGCAGAAACAGCCCGGACAATATGCCAATCAGCAGGCAGCCGAGCATGTTTACGGTCAAGGTCGCCAGGTAGTAATGACGCGGCCAGTGCGCCACCACCCAGGTCGACGCGAGAAACCGCAACACGCAGCCCGCCGCACCGCCAGCGGCAACCGCCAAGACTACCCGAATCATGGTTTTCTCCGCTGCCTAGGGCTGGCTTGATCCTGATTTTTCAGGTGCTGCAACTTGTCACGAATTTTCAACTCGAGACCGCGCGGCACCGGCTGGTAATACTGGCGCGGTTCCAGCGCCTCGGGGAAATAGTCCTCGCCGGCCGCATAGGCTTCCGGCTCGTCATGGGCGTAGCGGTATTCGTCGCCGTAGCCGAGTTCTTTCATCAATTTGGTCGGGGCGTTGCGCAGATGCAGCGGCACTTCCAAAGAACCGTGTTCGGCGGCATCGCGCATTGCCGCCTTGAAAGCGCTATACACCGCGTTGCTTTTCGGCGCACACGCCAGGTAGACGATCGCCTGGGCCACCGCCAACTCGCCTTCCGGGCTGCCCAGGCGTTCCTGTACATCCCAGGCATTCAGGCACAGGGTCAGCGCCCTGGGGTCGGCATTGCCGATGTCCTCGCTGGCCATGCGCACCACCCGGCGCGCGAGGTACAAGGGGTCGCAACCGCCGTCGAGCATGCGCGCGAACCAGTACAGCGCAGCGTCCGGATTGGAGCCGCGCACCGACTTGTGCAGCGCGGAAATCTGATCGTAAAAAGCTTCACCGCCTTTATCGAAGCGCCGACGACTGTCGCCGAGCAGATCGAGCAGCAGCTCGCTGCTGATCTCACCGCGGTCCTCGGCCAGATCCGCGGCATTCTCGAGAAAATTCAGCAGCCGTCGACCATCGCCGTCGGCGGCGCCCATAAGAATCTTGAAGCTCTCTTCCGGCAGGCTGAGCTTACGCTCGCCCAAGCCCTTGGGGTCTTTCAGCGCGCGATCGACCAACTTGCGCAGGGCCGCTTCGTCGAGGCTTTTCAATACATAAACGCGCGCCCTGGAGAGCAAGGCATTATTCAGTTCGAAGGAAGGATTCTCGGTGGTGGCGCCGATAAAGATCAGCGTGCCGTCTTCCACATAGGGCAGAAAAGCATCCTGCTGCGATTTATTGAAGCGGTGCACTTCGTCGACGAACAGAATGGTCTGCCGACCATATTGCGCCGCGTGTTGCTGGGCGACTTCCACCGCTTGGCGGATTTCCTTGACCCCGGAGAGCACCGCGGAAATCGTCTCGAAATGCGCATCGGAAACCTGTGCCAGCAGACGTGCCAGCGTGGTCTTGCCGACGCCAGGCGGCCCCCAGAAGATCATCGAATGCAGTGCGCCCTGCTCGAGCGCCTCGCGTAGCGGTTTGCCGCGCGCCAGCAAATGTTCCTGGCCGACATACTCGTCCAGACTGGCTGCCCGTAAACGGGCGGCCAGCGGCTGGGCGATCGGGGCCTTGCGAAACAGATCCATGGAGTGACGCCCGCCTCTTACTCTTGGATAACGTCGGCGCCTTCCGGGATGTCGAAGCTGAATTGCTTGTCATCCAGCGCTTCGTTCATCTTCACATTGAGGAACAGGATATTGGTGCGCTGACCGATGCTGTCGATCAATTGCATGTCATTCAGCACACCGCCGCGGAACGACAGGCGCAGGCTATCGAACAAGCTGTCCTTGGACTTGGGCTTGAGAATGAAATCGATGACATTGCCGCCTTCCTTATGGCTGATCTCGAAGTTCTCGCGCAAGCGTGCCGCAGCCGCTGCGCTGCGCGAGG
>CBIHQF010000519.1:0-3345 GCA_966211665.1 uncultured Pseudomonas sp.
CACCCACAGCGGCAGTGCCACGCTGAGCACGCACAGTAGCATCGGCCAGAAGTAGCCGCTGGTCATCTCGAAACTCTCGTGCAGCGCCCTCAGCGGGCCTAGGCCGCGCAGCACCAGCAAATACTCGGCGAACGCCAGCTTGACCAGCAGCCACAGGCCCGGCAGTACGAACAGCGAGGCGCCGAGCAGGATCGCCAGAGTGTTCAGCCCCGCCAATAGGGTGAACGTCGGCCACAGGCGCAGGCTGACGGCGAGCAGATCCCGCGCCGAGGGGGCCTGGCCGTTGCTGCGCGCATCGAGAAACAGAATCAGCGCGCCGGTATACAGCGGGTAGAACAGCAGCCCCACCAGAATCCGGTAGAGCGTCTTGGACTCGGGCGCGACCGCTGTGCCGACATGCTGTTGTAGCAGCGCTTCGAGGACGATCAGCGGCAGGCACAGGCGGGCGATCGCCGGCAGGTTATGGCTGAAGAAAAACCAGGCGTCGCGCAGGACGTGGAGCGGATTCATGGGCGGTGATCACGGTCGATTGAGCAGGTTGCCCACTCTAGCCGATCCGCCCAGGCGCTCCAAACAGCGCGGCGATCAAGTCGGCGCTGCGCACCACCTCGGCATACTCGTCGCGCAGGTTGGCCATGGCCATGTCGTGCACTTCCGCGGCGCTGCGCGGGCGGCCCGCGTAATCGACTTTGTCGAAGGTGTAGCAGGCATCCGCCACCACCCGGGTGGCGAAGCCCAGGTTGCCGGCGCTGCGTGCGGTGGCCTCGACCGAGTTTTCGCTGGCCACGCCGACGATGACCAGGTCGCGAATGCCGCGTACATGCAGCCAGCGCTCCAGGCCGCTATGGGTGAAGGCGTCGGTGACGTTCTTCTCGAATACCTGCTCGGTCGGTAGCGGCGCCAGTGCCGGCTGGAACAGCGCGCCATCCTGCCCCGGGGCGAATACCGAGCCCGGTTCGCGGGAGATATGGCGGATATGCACCAGCGGCCAGCCTGCTTGGCGCCAATGAGCGAGCAGGCCGGCGATGCGGATTTCCGCCTCGGGGTTGTTGCGTGGCCGGTCGAGGCGCTGGATGCCTTGTTGCATATCGATGATCAGCAGTGCGGGAGGCATTTCGACAGTCCTTGGCCGTTGGCTGGCATACTGGCGCCCAACTTTAGCAGGCAGCTGAGAAATCGCCCGCGTATTCCGCCGCTAACCGCCCGCCGCCGAGGATCACCATTGAAGAAAATCGCCCTGTTCGCCGATGTGCAAAATCTCTATTACACGGTGCGCCAGGCCTATGGTTGCCATTTCAACTACGCCGCCCTGTGGGCCGACGTCGGCCAGCATGGGCAGATCGTCGAGGCCTATGCCTATGCGATCGACCGCGGCGACCAGAAACAGCAGCAGTTCCAGCAGATCCTGCGCAATCTCGGTTTCACCGTGAAGCTCAAGCCCTTTATCCAGCGTAGCGATGGCTCGGCCAAGGGCGACTGGGACGTCGGCATCACCATCGACATCATGGATGCCGCGCCGCGGGTCGACGAAGTGGTGCTGGCCTCCGGCGACGGCGACTTCGACCTGTTGCTGGAGAAAATCCGCGGCAGCCATGGTGTCGAGGCGGTGGCCTACGGCGTGCCGGGGCTGACCGCGCAATCGCTGGTGCGCGCCGCCAGCCGCTACGTGCCGATCGACGGCGCCCTGTTGTTAAGAAACTGATAGTTGAGAACCTGAACGATGCCCAGCGATTCGATCGCCGTACTGGATTTCGAAACCACCGGCATGTCGCCGGCGCAACAGGCCCGCGCCACCGAGGTCGGCGTGGTCATCGTCGAGGGCGGGCGGATCGTCGCCCGTTACCAGAGCCTGATGAACAGCGGTACCTGGGTGCCGCCATTCATCGAGCAGCTCACCGGCATCAGCAACGCCATGCTGCGTCGCGCGCCGCCAGCGGCCCAGGTCATGGGGGAAGTGGCGGATTTCGTCGGCGAGCGGCCGCTGCTGGCGCATAACGCCAGTTTCGACCAGAAGTTCTGGGATGCCGAATTGGCGCTGATCGGCCGTCGTCGTGCGCAGCCGTTCGCCTGCTCCCTGCTGCTGGCGCGGCGCCTGTTGCCGCAGGCGCCGAACCATAAGCTCGGCACCCTCAACCGCTGGGCCCGCTTGCCGGACACCGGCCAGGCCCACCGCGCGCTGGCCGATGCGGAAATGGCGGCCAACCTGACCTGCTTCATGGCCGCGCTATTGCGCGAACAGCACGGCATCGCCGAGGTGTCCCACGCGCTGCTGTGCCAGTTGCAGAAGCTGTCGGCGGCCAAGGTGCGGGCGTTGCTCGGTTCCGAGTAGTGCCGGGAATCGTGGGAGGGGCTTTAGTCGCGAGCTTTGCGCTGTTCAGCCGGGTAGGACGAATGGCCTAAGTCGCTCCCGGATTGCGCTGGCGCTTATACGGGCTACGAGGAGAGGGGCGCGCATGCTGCCCGCACAACAGAAACGCGATGGCCGGCTCCGGGCAGGGTAAACTGCGCGTCATTGTCACTTCGTATTCTGTGGTTACGCCTATGACCTTCGCTTCTCTCGGCCTGATCGACCCTCTGCTGCGCACCCTCGACGGCCTCGATTACCGCACGCCGACCGCGGTCCAGGCCCAGGCCATTCCGTCGATCCTCAAGGGCCTCGATCTGATGGCCGCGGCGCAGACCGGCACCGGCAAGACCGCCGGCTTCGCCTTGCCGCTGCTACAGCGGTTGATGATGGAAGGCCCGCAGGTGGCCAGCAACTCGGTGCGCGCCCTGGTGCTGGTGCCGACCCGCGAGTTGGCCGAGCAGGTGCAGCAGAGCTTTTTGACCTATGGCCAGCATCTGCCGCTGCGCAGCTATGCGGTGTACGGCGGGGTCAGCATCAACCCGCAGATGATGAAGCTGCGTAAAGGTCTCGATGTGCTGGTCGCGACGCCCGGCCGCTTGCTCGACCTGTACCGGCAGAACGCGGTGAAGTTCGGCCAATTGCAGATCCTGGTGCTCGATGAGGCCGACCGCATGCTCGACCTGGGTTTCGCCCGCGAGCTGGAAGACCTGTTCGCCGCGTTGCCGAAAAAGCGCCAGACCCTGCTGTTTTCCGCGACCTTCTCCGATGCCATCCGTGCGATGGCCGGCGACATGTTGCGCAATCCCCTGAGCATCGAGGTCAGCCCGCGCAACGCGGCGGCCAAGTCGGTCAAGCAGTGGCTGATCCCGGTGGACAAGAAGCGCAAGAGCGAGTTGTTCCTGCATCTATACCGAAGCAAACGCTGGAGCCAGGCCCTGGTGTTCGTGAAAACCCGCAAGGGCGTCGACGAGCTGGAAGGCGAGCTGCAGCGCCACGGC
>CBIHQF010000520.1:0-3345 GCA_966211665.1 uncultured Pseudomonas sp.
AGCCTGTTTTTAACGCCGTATCGGCAACGCAGGTAGTTTTTCAACGGCCTGCTAGAGCACGTAGAACAGCACCGCGATAAAGTGGGTCAGGCTGCCGGCCATCACGAACAGATGCCAGATGCCATGCCAGTGGCGAAAACGGCTGTCGTAGGCGAAGAAGATAATCCCCACGGTGTAGAGCACGCCGCCACCGGCCAGCCAGGCGAAACCCGTCGTACCCAGTGCTGCAATCAGCGGCTCGATCGCCACCAGGACGATCCAGCCCATCACCGCGTAGATCACGATGGATAGCACTCGCGCCTCGGAGCGCGGCTTGATTTCCTGCAGCATGCCGATCGCAGCCAGGCCCCAGACTATGCCGAACAGCGACCAACCCCAAGGCCCATGCAGCGTGATCAGGCAGAAAGGCGTATAGCTGCCGGCGATCAGCAGGTAGATGGACAGGTGATCGAGCTTGCGCATCAGCACCTTCGCCGGCCCTTGCAGGCTGTGGTAAAGCGTCGAAATGCTGTAGAGCAGAATTAACGTAACGCCGTAAATCGCCACGCTGACGATCTTGCGCGGCTCGCCGTCCAGGCTCGCCAATACCAATAACCAGACCGCGCCGATACAGGCCAGCACAGCGCCGACCAGATGGGTCCAGGCGTTGAGTTTTTCACCGTGATACATGTTTTTCAGTTCCCAGCGACTTCTTTGGCGTGCGTCCGCTACATAGCGTCATTCCGCCTAGGGTTCAGACTTTTCGGATGGTTCAGGCCATTTGCGCCGCCAGATAACCGGCTTGGCCACCTTGCGCGGCTTGCGCCAAAGCAGCAACGCCACGACCAGCTCGGTCAGCCAGAGCAGCGACCAGAAGACAGTTTCCAGAATCAACAGCACCAGCAACAACAAGGCCTCGCCAGCGCCCAAGGCTTCGCCGCTGGCGACGAACAGCCCGGCCACCGCCTCGATCAACCCCGCCAGCAAGCCTATGACGGCTTCGACCACGGCCATCACAACAGCAAATAGCGCTTCGATCCTGGGCTCCCTGCTCCTCGAAAAATCCGCCGACAGGCTACCGGAAAGCCCCGGCCGCTGCCTAGCGGAGTGGGCGGCGCCTCAAGCCACCACTTTCGCTGCCTTGAGTGCGGCTATCCGCTCGAGCGAGCAGCCCAGCTCGGCCAATACCTCATCGGTATGTGCGCCCAACGCTGCGCCTATATGCCTGGGCGCGGGCAAACCGGTGGAGAATTTGATCGGACAGGCGATCTGCCGCTGCGGCTGGCTGCCGGGGCGCGGCACTTCGCAGACCGTTTCGCGGGCGACGAGCTGGGGATGCTCGACCGCCTCGCTCAGCGTGAGCATCGGTTCAACGCAAGCATCCAGCTCGGCGAACGCCTGGCACCAATCGGCGAAATCGCGTTTTTCGAACTCGATGGCGATCTCGCGCTTCAACGCCTGCTGCTCATCCGGCTTGGCCGACAGCCCACGCGGCGCCAGCTCGGGACGGCCGATGGCGGCGCAGAACCGCTGCATGAATTGTGGCTCCAGGCTGCCGACCGCGAACCAGCGGCCGTCGCGGCTGCGGTAGTAGTCGTAAAAGCTGCCGCCATTGAGCGCCTGGTTCTCCATATCGGGTTCAACCCCGGCGGCCAGGTAGCCGGCACCGGCCATGCCATTCAGACTGAAGGCGCAGTCGGTCATGCTGATATCCACCTGCTGGCCCTGCCCCGTCGCCTGACGCTGGATCACCGCCGCCAGCAGGCCGATCACCCCGTGCAGGGAGCCACCGGCGATATCGGCGGCCTGGATACCCAACGGCAACGGACCGCTGTCGCGGCGCCCGGTGTAACTGGCGACACCAGACAGCGCCAGGTAATTGATATCGTGGCCTGCGCGATCCCTGTACGGCCCGGTCTGGCCATAGCCGGTGATCGATACGTAGATCAGCCCGGGGTTGATCGCCTTGAGCGCCTCGTAACCAATACCCAGTTTGTCCATCACGCCGGGGCGGAACTGCTCAAGCACGATGTCGTACTCGGCAACCAACTGCTTGACCAACGCCACCGCCTCGGCCTGTTTCAGATCCAGGGCAATGCTGCGCTTGTTGCGGTTTAGGTAGGCGTGACTGGCGGAAACGCCACCGTCGTAGGGCGGCAGCACTCGCACCAGATCCATCCGAGTCGGCGATTCGACGCGCAGCACCTCTGCACCCATATCGGCGAGCAGCAAGGAGGCGAACGGCCCCGGCAGCAAGGTGGAGAAATCGAGAATTTTCAGCGAGGACAGCGGGCCTTTCATGACGAATCCTTGATGCGAATTGGCGCTTGGCAGGTAGTGCGGGGGGAATCCGGGGCCGCGCAGGGGCCCGGTTCAAAGTTACCGGCTGGGAACCCGACGACAAAAAGCGCCGCGTAGGGGGTGGTCACGCGCCGGGCATTGCCGTAGAGGAATTTGGCCTGCACCTCGGCGCTCAGCCCCAGATCCGCGACCTGGTTCATGCAGCGTTCGAGCGACAGCTGCGGAAAGTTGCTGCCGAACAGCACCTTGTCCTGGCCGTAACTCTGCATGAATTGCAGCAGCTGCGCCGGGTAATAGCGCGGCAGGTAGGCCGAGGTATCGATATAGACGTTATCGTGCTTCCAAGCCACGCCGATCATCTCGTCGGTCCAGGGATGGCCGATATGCCCGGCGACTATGCGCAGCTCGGGGAAATCCAGCGCCACCTCGTCCAGATAAGGCACCGGGCGCCCGGTTTCCGACGGCATCAGCGGGCCGGTATGGCCGACCTGGGTGCAGAACGGAATATCCAGCTCGATGCATTTCACATAGAGCGGGTAGTACAGACGGTGGTTGGGCGGCAATTTCCATAGCCAGGGCACTATGCGCAGGGCCTTGCAGCCCAACTCGCGGACCGCCCGCTCCAGCTCGCGCACCGCCGCCAGCGGCTTGCTCAGGTCGACAGTAGCGACGCCGACGAAGCGTTCGGGATAAGCGCGGGTGAACTCAGCGATCTCATCGTTCGTGTACACCCAGCGCTCGGGACGGCACCAGGCGGCGAGCATCAGTTTGTCCACGCCAGCCTGGTCCATCGCGGCGACCGTCTGCTCGGGGCTCAGGCGTTGGTCGAGCAGATGGGCCGAGCCGGATTTCTCGAACAGACGAACGACTTCCGGCATCAGCTCGCGGGTGCGGCCGTTGGCTGGCTGGGCCCAGGCATCTATGGCGCCCCTAGCTGTGGACATGATGGTCTCCTCTGTGGATGAACTCGGGAACCAAGGTGCGCCAGGCGCCCCCCACGGTGGGGGGGGCGGCCAGCGCCCCACCCCGGGCGGAACCGCCGCACACAGCATACATCCCCCGCAG
>CBIHQF010000521.1:0-3341 GCA_966211665.1 uncultured Pseudomonas sp.
AACGGCATGAGCGCGCCGGTGCTGATTCTAACCGCGCGCGGTTCATGGGCCGAACGCATCGAAGGACTCAAGGCCGGGGCGGACGATTACCTGAGCAAACCCTTCCACCCGGAAGAGCTGCAACTGCGCATCCAATCGTTGTTGCGGCGCGCCCACGGGCTGGCCAACCACACACAATTGCAAGCCGCCGGTTTGCAATTGGACGAGGGGCGCCAGTGCGTCAGCCGGGGCGACGAGGAGATCGAATTGACTGCGGCCGAGTTTCGCTTGCTGCGCTATTTCATGCTGCATGTCGGGCAGATTCTTTCGAAAAGCCATTTGGCCGAACACCTTTACGATGGCGAGAGCGAGCGCGATTCGAATGTCATCGAAGTGCATGTCAATCACCTGCGCCGCAAGCTGGGACGCGAGGTGATCGAGACCCGGCGTGGCCAGGGTTATCGGCTCGGCGGAGGTCCCGCTTGAAGTCGATTCAACGACGCTTGAGCCTCGGGCTGTTCAGCGTGCTGGTGGTGGTCGGCTTGTTGTTCGCGCAAAGCAGTTTGTGGCTGTTCGACCACAGTTTGCGCCGCTATTTGCAGGCCGGGCTCAAGGATGACGCGCAGACCCTGCTCGCTGCGCTGGTGCGTGGGCCGGACGGGGTGCAACTGGATGAGCAGCGTCTCAGCGCGGCCTACCAACGGCCTTATTCCGGGCAGTATTTTCGTATCGATTTTGCCGATGAAACCTGGCGTTCGCGCTCTTTATGGGATCGGGAGCTCTCCGTAGCCGCCGAACCCGGCCTGCAAACGCAGTTGGGTGACGGTCCCCAGGGACAGTTGCTGCTGACCTATCGCGCGGACTTCCAGCGCTTCTCCCAGCCGCTGTCGATTCACGTGGCCAGGGATTACACGCCGATTTTGCAAAGCTTCCGCCGTGCGCAGCATGTCGCCCTGGGCGTTGGCTTGGCGGCGTTGGCGTTGATCCTGCTGTTGCAACGCCTGATGGTGCGCCGTGCCTTGCGCCCCTTGGAGCTGGTGCGGCAACAGGTCGAGCAGTTGCAGCAAGGCCAGCGCGAGGCGCTGGATACCCAAGTACCGGAAGAGCTGACGGCATTGGTGGGGCAAATCAATCACCTCCAGGCCCACACCGAAGACACCTTGAAGCGCTCGCGCAATGCGCTGGGCAATCTCGGCCATGCCCTGAAAACGCCGTTGGCGGTATTGTTCGGCCTGGCCTCGCGAGAGGCATTCGATCGTCATCCCGCTCTACGCGCGAGCCTTATCGAACAGTTGCAGCAGATCGAGCAGCGTTTGGCGCGGGAGCTGGGGCGTGCGCGCCTGGCGGGCGAGGCCTTGCCGGGAGCGCATTTCGCATGCGCCGAAGAGTTGCCGGGCCTGTTCTCCACCTTGGCCATGATTCATGGTCGCGAGCTGCAGATGGACTGGCACGCCGCACCGGGTTTGCGCCTGCCATGGGATCGCGAGGATTTATTGGAACTGCTCGGCAACCTGCTGGACAACGCCTGCAAGTGGGCGCGCAGCAAGGTGAGTCTGCATATCGAACGTACGGCCAACGCTTATGTATTGACGGTCGATGACGACGGCTCGGGTATTCCCATGGAGCAGCGGGAAGAAGTGTTGAACCGCGGCGCGCGCCTCGACGAGCAGGTCGCCGGTCATGGGTTGGGCCTGGGTATCGTGCGCGATATCGTCGACGCCTGGGGCGGCCGGCTGGCGTTGCTCGACAGCGATCCGGGCGGCCTGCGCGTACGTATCGAGCTGCCCCTGCGGGCGTTGCCGAGGGGCGAACCGCTGGCCGCTCTCGGCCCGTAACCGGTTACGTGATTTACATCCCGTTGGCAAATGCCGCATCGCTCATATCGATGGCTTCGCGCACGGGTTTTAGCGCGACTGCATATTTCGCCAGAATATCCAGCGCGTAATCGATACGTGCGCGCAGGCGCTGGTCGTCTTCGCTGGCCGGTTGCGGCATGTTCAGGCGCTGCTCGACCTGACGTACGATCAAATGTTCGGGCAGGTAGCATAACCGGCAGTTCTTGTAGCTGGAGGCGCGCAGTTCGCTGATCGGGTAGGCGCCGCCGATGCCCGAGGAGACGCCGACCAGCAGGCCCGGCTTGTGCGCCAACTCGGCTTTACTGGCGTAGATGAAGAAGTTCTTGATCGCCGGACAGGCCATGCCATTCCACTCGGGGGCGACTATCACCAGCGCGTCCGCATCTTTCAACTGCTGGCTGTACAGGCTCCAGGGCCCAGCGTCTTCAGCCGGCCACAAGGGCAACGGGGCCAGCCCCAGGTCGATGAGGCTGCTCGACTCCTCGCTGGTTTGCCCGAGTTGAATCAAGCGTTGGCGCAGAAAGCGCGCGACTTTGCCGGACTGACTGTTGCTGCGGCCGGAGCCGGCCACCAGGACGATATTCAGCATGTTCCATTCCTAAAAATAAACGCGCGCCAGACTGGCTGGCGCGCAACTGGACGGGCGCCGATCGGGCGCAGGAGAGGCTGTTATACGCGGAAATGATCCATTAGGCCTTGTTGATGGTTGGCCAGGCTGTTGAGGTTCTGCGTGACTTGCGCCGATTCGTCGGCCTTGCTGGAGATCGATTCGGTGACATCGCGAATCGACGCGACATTGCGGTTGATCTCCTCGGCCACCGAACTCTGTTCCTCGGCGGCGCTGGCGATCTGCATGTTCATGTCGGTAATCACGCTGACCGCCTGGCTGATGCGTTGCAGCGCGGCTACGGCGAGCTCGACCTGGTCGACGCTGCCTTGTGCCTGGCGATGGCTGCTGTGCATGGTGCTGACCACCTCGCGGGTGCCGCTCTGCAAGCCTTCGATGACCTGGCGGATTTCCTCCACCGAGTCCTGGGTGCGTTTGGCCAGGTTGCGCACTTCATCGGCGACCACGGCGAAGCCGCGACCGGCTTCGCCCGCCCGCGCCGCTTCGATGGCGGCGTTCAGGGCCAGTAGATTGGTCTGTTCGGCGATGGAACGGATCACTTCGAGTACCGAGCCGATTTTTTCGCTGCTGGTGGCCAGTCCTTCGACTTCCTGCATGGCCACGTTCATTTCGTTGGCCAGCAGTTCGATGCTCGAGGTGGTCTTGTCGATCACGCTGAGGCCTTCGCGGGTGGCGGCATCGGCAGTGCGTGCGGCTTCGGCGGCTTGAGCGGCGTTATGCGCGACATCCTGCGCGGTGGCGCTCATTTCCTGGAAGGCGGTGGCGACCTGATCGACCTCGCGGAACTGCTGTTGCATGCCGGCGCTGGTCTGGTTGGCGATCTCGGACGACTGATCCGCGGTGTTGCGCGCATCCTGCACGCTGCGTTTGACGTCGGC
>CBIHQF010000522.1:0-3336 GCA_966211665.1 uncultured Pseudomonas sp.
GTGCATGGCGCTGACCGCCAATTGATAGGTGCCGATCTTGTTGGCCACATCGCCTTGGGCGGCGAGGGGGTCGGCGCCGACCACGACCCAAGTAATGCCGCGGGTTTTCATCAGGTGCGCAGCGGCCGAATCGGCATTCACCGTGACCGGAACTCCATCGCCGGCCAATTCCCAGGCGGTCAGACGCGAGCCTTGCAGCCAGGGGCGGGTTTCGTCGGCATACACCCGCTCGACCAAGCCCTCGAGGTAAGCGGCGCGAATCACCCCCAGCGCCGTGCCGAAGCCACCGGTGGCCAGGGCGCCGGCATTGCAGTGGGTCAGCAAATTCTGCAGGTTGCCCTGGTGTTTGCGGATCAGGTCGACGCCGAGCTGGGCCATGGTCAGATTGGCCTCACGATCGCTTTGGTGAATACCTACGGCCTCAGCCTCGAGCATCGCCAACGGATCGTCGCCGTCCTTGAGCCGATCCAACCGTTCGCGCATGCGATTGAGCGCCCAGAACAGGTTGACTGCGGTCGGCCTCGAATCGGCCAAGCGCTTGAAGTCGTCCTCCAGCGCCAGGCGCCAGTCGCCCCCGGTCGCCACACGGGTACGCGCCGCCAGCACAATCGCATAGGCGGCGGTAATACCGATCGCCGGCGCCCCGCGTACCACCATGCTGCGAATGGCCTCGGCCACAGCCTCGGCCGAGTCGTAGCGACGCCAGGTTTCCTCGAAAGGCAGTACGCGCTGATCGAGCAGATGCAGAGCGCCGTCCCGCCATTCGATGGCCTTGACCTTCTCTGCCGCCAGCAATTGCTCGCGCATGACATACCTCCACCGGAAAAAGCCGAGCATTATACGCAGAGCTGCAAGGCGGGTGGCCGCCCCTTGCAAGCTAATCGGTATCACGCCCGGCAACCGCAATTCGTCAAGTGTTTGCGCCTTTTCTCACAGTTTGAAACTTATGGCTTACGGCTGCGCGCCTTCAAACGCACGATATTCCTCTATCAGGCCGTTGAAAAACTACCTACGTTGCCGATACGGCGTTAAAAACAGGCTCGGCAAGCCGCTTGCGGCTAACGCGCTTCAGCGCGGCCCGTAGGGCGAGCGAAGCGAGTAATGCTCATTTACAACACGTAAACTCGCGTGCGAGCCCAGTCCGCTTCCTCGCCTGTTTTTGCCTTGTCTCGGCTGCCTCGCCTACATTTTTCAACGGCCTGCTATAGACTCTGCCGTTTTACCACCACCGGAAGTCCACCATGCCCGAAGCGCCTCTCGACCTTCTGCTGCTGCCCACCTGGCTGGTACCGGTCGAACCTGCCGGGGTGGTGCTGAAAGAACATGGCCTGGGGATTCGAGACGGGCGCATTGCGTTGATCGCACCGCGCGCCGAGGCACTCAAACATCCCGCCCTGGAAGTCCGCGATCTGCCGGGACGCTTGCTGACGCCGGGGCTGGTCAATGCCCACGGGCATGCCGCAATGACCCTGTTCCGTGGCCTGGCCGACGACCTGCCGCTGATGACCTGGCTGGAGCAACACATCTGGCCGGCCGAGGCGAAGTGGGTCGACGAGCAGTTCGTCCAGGACGGCACCGAATTGGCCATCGCCGAGCAGCTCAAGAGCGGTGTCAGCTGCGTCGCCGACATGTACTTCTTCCCGGAAGTGGCCAGCGAACTGGTGCACAAGAGCGGCATTCGCGCACAGATCAGCATCCCGGTGCTGGACTTCCCGATCCCCGGCGCGCGCGATGCCGACGAAGCCCTGCGTAAAGGGCTCGGCCTGTTCGACGACCTCAAGCATCACCCACGCCTGAAAGTCGCGTTCGGCCCCCATGCGCCCTACACGGTGAGCGACGACAAGCTGGAGAATATCCGCATGCTCGCCGAAGAGCTGGATGCCGGCATCCATATGCATGTGCAGGAGACCGCCTTCGAAGTGCAGCAGAGCCTGGAGTTGCAGGGCGAACGACCATTGGCTCGACTGGCCCGGCTGGGCTTGCTCGGCCCACGCTTCCAGGCCGTGCACATGACCCAGATCGACGAGGACGACGTGGCGCTGCTGGTCGCCAGCAACACCAGCGTGATCCACTGCCCGGAATCCAATCTCAAGCTGGCCAGCGGCTTTTGCCCGGTGGAACAACTCTGGCAAGCCGGGGTCAATGTGGCCATCGGCACCGATGGTGCGGCCAGCAACAACGACCTGGACCTGCTCGGCGAAACCCGTACCGCGGCCTTGCTGGCCAAGGCCGTCGCCGGCTCGGCGACCGCCCTGGATGCCCACAGCGCGCTGCGCATGTCCACCTTGAACGGCGCACGCGCGCTCGGCCTGGACGCGCAGATCGGCTCGCTGGAAGTGGGCAAGGCTGCCGACCTGGCGGTTTTCGACCTGTCCGGGCTGGCCCAACAACCGGTCTACGATCCGGTTTCGCAGTTGATCTATGCCGGCAACCGTAGCGGCGCCGAACACCTGTGGGTGGGCGGCACGCAGCTGCTCGATGGCGGCCGCCTGACCCGCCTGGACGAGCAAAGGATCATCGCCAATGCCCGTGCCTGGGGGGAGAAGATCGCCCGGTAGGCCTAAAGGGCTTGCGAGAGGGGCTCTAGTGCGACTGGTCAAATGAGCTGCCAGCTCATCGCGGCTAAAGCCCCCCCCACAAACACCCAAACACCCAAACACCCGATAGTGCGACAAACTGACATACATTGAGTGGCCCGCAGCCATCCCACCCCACAACGCGAAACTGGCACCATAGACGTTTCAAGCGTCAGGCCTCCCGCCTCCAGTTCTATCCAGGGATCTTTATGAGTAACGTCGACCACGCCGAAATCGCTAAATTCGAAGCCCTCGCCCACCGCTGGTGGGATCGCGAAAGCGAATTCAAGCCTCTGCACGACATCAATCCGCTGCGCATCAACTGGATCGACGAACGCGTGGGCCTGGCCGGCAAAAAAATTCTCGATGTCGGCTGCGGCGGCGGCATTCTCAGCGAGGCCATGGCGCAACGCGGCGCGACCGTCACCGGTATCGACATGGGCGAAGCGCCGCTGGCCGTGGCGCAATTGCATCAACTGGAATCCGGCGTATCGGTGGAATACCGGCAGATCACCGCCGAAGCCCTGGCCGAGGAGATGCCCGGACAGTTCGATGTGGTCACCTGCCTTGAAATGCTCGAACACGTGCCTAACCCGGCGTCGGTGATCCGCGCTTGCCATGCCCTGGTCAAACCCGGCGGTCAGGTGTTCTTCTCCACCATCAACCGCAACCCCAAGGCCTATTTGTTCGCCGTGATAGGTGCCGAATACTTGCTGATGTTGTTGCCGCTCGGCTCCCACGATTTCAAGAAATTCATCCG
>CBIHQF010000523.1:0-3335 GCA_966211665.1 uncultured Pseudomonas sp.
TGTTGATGGTCGAGGGCCTGGTTGGCGAAGTCGTCGATAAAGCGCTGCTGGATCAACTGGCGCGCCAGGGCGGCGGAGCAGGGGCAGGTCGAGGAATAGGCGACCTCGACCTGCAATTGCAGATGGAATCCCGAGGCATCCAGGCGTGCGCGGATCTCGAAGGGGTAGGACTTCCAGCCGGAAAGCGCGCTGATCAGTGCCGGGCGACTCAATAAGGCGGCGCCACGCAGGCTGAGATAAGCGTTGCTGGACAGCCGCGCGTGGCTGTCGAGGAACTGTTCCAGCACTTCCTGCAACAGCAGCGGGCTGAGCCTGTCTTGTGCCAATGCCTGTAGCGCCAAATACAGACGCGACATATGAATGCCGCGCGCACTGGCGTCATCCAGGCTGACACCGGCATCGGCGCGGGCATCGATGCGTTGTTCGGCCAGCAACAGGGGCAAGGCGATGTCGGCCATGCCGACCCAGTCCAGGCTTTGCTCGTGGTGGGCGGTTTGCGCGGCAATGTCCGGCAGGGTCAAGGCATTCATCGGAAATCCAGCAGTAGACAGTGGCGATAAATGTTATGTTATAACAATTAAATCGTCACGCCAGCGAATTCGAACCATGACCCTGCCCACCCTTTCCGAAGCCGAACTGCTCGCGCAGCCGGCCGACGCTTATATGAACGACGCCCAGCAAGCCTTCTTCCGCGATCTGTTGTTGCGCGAGCGCCACACGTTGCAGTTGCGCATCGCCGAGGAATTCGAAGGCTTGCGTGAGCGCGATACCAGCAGCGACCCGGCCGATATCGGCAGCGCCGAAGAGCAGCGGCAATGGCAGCTGCGCCTGCTGGAACGGGAAAAGAAACTGCTCGACAAGATAGATGCATCCCTCGACCGCCTGGCCCGCGGCGAATACGGCTGGTGCCGGGAAACCGGCGAGGCCATCGGCCTCAAGCGCCTGCTGCTGCGGCCCACCGCCAGCCTGTGCATCGAAGCCAAAGAACGCCAGGAACAACGCGAAAAACACCTACGCGACCGTGATCAATGATGGAGACCCCCGCCATGACCAAGCGACTTCCCGTAACCGTGCTCTCTGGCTTTCTCGGCGCCGGTAAAAGCACTTTGCTCAACCACGTGCTGAAGAACCGCGACGGCCTGAAGGTCGCGGTGATCGTCAACGACATGAGCGAGATCAATATCGACGGCAGCGAGGTGCAGCGCGACGTCAGCCTCAATCGCGCCGAAGAGAAGCTGGTGGAAATGAGCAACGGCTGCATCTGCTGCACCCTGCGCGAGGATCTGCTCGAAGAGGTCGGCCGCCTGGCCCGCGATGGCCGTTTCGACTATTTGCTGATCGAATCCACCGGCATCTCCGAGCCCTTGCCGGTAGCCGAAACCTTCACCTTCCGCGACGAGCAGGGTCAGAGCCTGGCCGATCTGGCGCGCCTCGATACCCTGGTCACGGTGGTCGACGGGGTCAACTTCCTGCGCGATTTCCATGAGGCCGAAAGCCTCGCCAGCCGCGGCGAAACCCTCGGCGAAGAGGACGAGCGCTCGATCACCGACCTGCTGATCGAGCAGGTCGAATTCGCCGATGTGCTGCTGGTCAGCAAGATCGACCTGATCGGCAGCCACGAGCGCGAAGAACTGATCGCCATCCTCCGTGGGCTCAACACTCATGCCGAGATTCTGCCGATGGTCATGGGCGCCGTGCCGCTCGGCAAGATACTCAACACCGGCCGTTTCGATTTCGAGCGTGCCGCCCAGGCGCCGGGTTGGCTCAAGGAATTGCGCGGCGAGCACGTGCCGGAAACCGAGGAATACGGCATCGCCTCCACGGCTTACCGCGCGCGGCGGCCGTTCCATCCCGAGCGTTTCTTCAACTTCATCAACCGCGAATGGAGCAATGGCCGCCTGCTGCGCTCCAAGGGTTTCTTCTGGCTGGCCAGAAAGTACCAGGAAGCGGGCAGTTGGTCCCAGGCCGGCGGCCTGATGCGCCATGGTTTTGCCGGGCGCTGGTGGCGCTTCGTCCCCAAGAGCCAATGGCCGACCGACGACGAAGGCTTGCAGGCGATCATGAAGAACTGGGACGCGCTCAGTGGCGACTGCCGGCAGGAACTGGTGTTTATCGGCCAAAACATCGACTTCGCCCGGCTGCGCGCAGAGCTGGATGCCTGTCTGCTCGACGATGCGGAACTGGCTCAGGGCGTCGACGCCTGGCGGGCATTGCCCGATCCGTTCGGCCCCTGGGTCGAGGAGGCGGCCTGATGCTCGCGCCGATACTTAAACGGCCGCTGACCCAAGTGGCCAGCGAGCGCGTCGAGGTGTTCTGCGAGGTGCTTCAGGATCACGTCAACCTGGCGCTCTGGCAGCGGCAGTTGCCGGCGCAGATCGCCGACTTCGCCGTGCTGTTATTGGCGATGGGCGAACCCTTGGCGCAGACCCTGACCCTGGAGCTGCCGAGCGCCGATGCCGAACCCGAGCTCGGTGAACTGCTCGCCCATTATCGCGATCTGCCCGGCCACGCGGCCTTCGTCGCCGATGTCGGCTGGCTGGTGGGCGCCTTTGCCTGCCTGGTCGATGCCCGGCGCATCGGTCTGCGCCTGCGGGCTTTGGACAAGGCCATGTGTCCACGTTTTCATGTCGATCATGTGCCGTTGCGGCTGATCACCAGCTATGCCGGCGTCGGCAGTCAATGGTTGGGCGAAGGGGCGATGGCGCGCCATCGCCTGGGCGACCCGGCCGCAGAGCCGCAGGATGAAACGCTGATCGAACGCGCCGCGGCCGGCGACGTGCTGTTGGCCAAGGGCGAGAAATGGGTGGGTAACGAAGGCGGCGGGCTGATTCACCGTTCGCCGCAGCCGCCGGAAGGCGAGCGGCGGCTGTTGCTGACCCTGGATTGGCTGGCTTAACGCCGGGCGTGCGGCCCGTAGTGCGCGCTATGTGGTTAGCGCGCCATCCATACGCCCTTGCTCTGCTGCTCGCAGAAGGGCTTGAGATAAGCCGCATCGGTGGCGACGCCGTAATAATGCACATCCTGCTTGTAGGGCATGCCTGCGACAGTGGCGTTGCGGCAGACGCCGAAGGCGCCCACGGGACATTGCTCGACGAACTCCACCGCGACTTTCTGCCCTTTCAATTGCGGTTGGCAAAAGCCGCTGCGAAACAGATTTGGCGGAATGCTGCGGTTTTGCTGGCAGACTTTGACGTCAAGCCGCTCGGCCTGGCTATGCACCACACAGGCCTCGCCCCGGGCCAGGCCAGAGGCGAGGCATAGGCTTAGGCTTAGGCTTAGCAGCAGAAAAACACGCATCGAATTTCCCCTGAACAATATGCCGGCGACTCTAACAC
>CBIHQF010000524.1:0-3321 GCA_966211665.1 uncultured Pseudomonas sp.
CTGACCTTCTGTATCGGCGCCTTCGTTGAGCCGAAACGCTACCTTTACTATGAGTTCTCCGCGCACCCACAGAAGTTGGTTTCTTATCACCAGGCTCTCGACGACAAGTACCTTACTTACAACAACAGATGGATTGAGGTACCTGTCGAATACCGAGTACGGCGCTGCGCAACGACGGATGTTCCCGCTTTCGCCATTAGCCGGCTGGACAGCTACGAAGAACTGGAAGCGATGCCACCCATGGATACCGCCCAGGCATTTTGGACGCCAGCGCCCGAATCTTCGGATGCGGCCGGGCAGAACGGTCTGACGATCAAACTATATAGACGTGCAGTCCATATCGGCTCGGTGGCTTATCAGAGCGATCTCGCAGCAGCGGACTATCTGGGGCTCGCAGGGTCGATGCTAAAGGACATTGCCTGCTTTCCGCTCTACGTTATCTTCGCTATCGGCATGGCGATATTTTTGGCGATTGGCGGAAGATTTCATTAGATCAGGCATCCATTCGGCAACAGACTCGTCTTCACCACGGCAATCGGCACCTGACTCCTTGCCTCAGCGCTATATCCGCAGATTCAGACTACCGCCGAAAATCCCCACCAGACCGATTACGATCAGGTAGACGGCAACGATATAGTTCAACAGCCGCGGCATGATCAGTATCAGGATGCCGGCGATCAAAGAAATCAGTGGCGTTAATGCAAGGTTCATTCGGTTACTCCCGGTCGACCGGCCCTAACAGGCCGTTAAGCCACAGCGGATTAGCGCAAACTTATAGACACCCCAGGTTCTGAGCAGTTCTGGAACTGTTCGCCCGCAACTGCGGCAACGTCTCCTAGCCTTTTGACCCAACGGCCACGCCTCCCTAATCAGCCGTTTCCATGGAGCTCTCTATGCAACTGATCGGAATGCTCGATTCACCTTATGTCCGCCGCGTCGCGGTGTCGCTGCAATTGCTCGGTGTGCCGTTCGAACACCGCGCGCTTTCGGTCTTCCGCAACTTCGAGCAGTTTCAGCGGATCAACCCGTTGGTCAAGGCGCCCACGCTGGTCTGCGACGACGGCACTGTGTTGATGGATTCCACGCTTATTCTCGAACTCGCCGAATACCTCGCCGCCCCGGCGAAAAGCCTGATGCCGGCCGGCATCGCCGAGCGTCAGCAGGCCCTGCGGGTCATCGGCCTGGGCCTGGCGGCGTGCGAGAAGAGCGTGCAGATGATCTACGAACGCGAATTGCGCCCCGTGGAAAAGCAGCATGAACCCTGGCTCGCGCGGATCACCGGGCAATTGCTGGCCGCTTACGATGCGCTCGAAGCCGAGCTGCTGCGCAGACCGCTGGCCGTCGACAGCCCCGATCAGGCCGGCATCACCACTGCCGTGGCTTGGCGCTTCAGCCACGGGATGCTGCCCGAACTGCTGGATGGCGCGCGTTTTCCGACACTGCAGCGGTTCTCCGAGACGGCCGAACGGTTGCCCGCGTTCGCCGCCGCGCCCCATGGCCTCGACACTTATCCTGTGGCCTGTTATTGATCCGGCCCGAATCAAGTGTGGAAATCGGGTTAAACAGCGCGGCTATCGTAGGAGCCAGTACACAACCTCAGCAGGGCTGCCTGATGCTTCACTGCTGCATGGGGTAGCCATGTCGCTGGAAGATCCGCGCATAGCTGCCATCGCGACGCATCTCAGTGATCGCCTGGTCGAAGGCTTCGGCGATCTGCCGGTGCTCGGGGTGTTGGTGGCTGACCAGAATATGCAAGCCGCTCTCGCTTAGGGGCCGCGGCAGAAACTCAAGATCGCCGCTGATGCTCGCCAGTTCGCCCTTGAACAGGTAACGCGCCACCAGTTCGTCCTCTACGGCCAAGTCCAGGCGCTGGGCCTGAACCATGCGCGCCCCCGCTGTGAAGTCCAGCACCACGAACTTGTTCAAGCGGCTATCGCTGTCGAACGCTGGCGAATAGGCATAACCGCGCGCCACGGCTATCCGGTATTTGTACAGGTCGGCCAACTGCTCGAAGCGAATGCCTCGCCCACGCCGCTGCACCAGGCGCAGCTGGTTGATCAGGTAGGGTTGGGAAAAGTCGGCGAATTCGCTGCGCTCTGCGCTGTACCAGGCGCTGACCGCCACATCGTAGCGCCCGATACGCAGGCCCCGTAGCACGCGGGCCCAGGGCACCTCGCTCTGCACCGTGGTGTAGCCCGCGCGGCGCAGGGCGCTCTGCACCAAGTCGCTGGCCAGGCCGCCATTGAGTATGCGCTGGTCGGTATAAGGTGGCCAGAAGTTGGCCACCAGGCGCAGCGGACCATCTGCGGCCGCGATCCCGGCCATGGCCCATAACAGCAGCACACCCCCAACGCGCCACATACTTCGACCTCAGCACTGGATAACCGACCTTCAGCTTAGGTGCTGTTGCCCGAGCCCACAATGTTATCGCGGGCGTCGTCATCGCGGGCGTCCTTTCGGGTAAGATGCGCGCCAATCCGGCCCACTCCGGGCGTTTCTATCCAGTTCGAGGAGCCTGCGGTGTCCGCGACAGACGTCATCATCATTGGGGCCGGCGCGGCAGGCCTGATGTGCGCCCTGACCGCCGCCGGGCGCGGGCGCCAAGTGTTGCTGCTCGACCACGCCAACAAGGCCGGCAAGAAGATCCTGATGTCCGGCGGCGGGCGCTGCAACTTCACCAATATGTATTGCGAGCCGGGCAACTTTCTTTCGGAAAATCCGCACTTCTGTAAATCCGCCCTGGCGCGCTACAGCCAGTGGGACTTTATCGGCCTGGTGGGTAAGCACGGCGTGCCTTACCACGAGAAAAAACTCGGCCAGCTGTTCTGCGATAACAAGGCCAGCGACATTCTCGAGATGCTCTTGAGCGAATGCGCACAGGCCGGCGTCGAGCTGCGCCTGAATACCTCGGTGACGCAGATCGACAAAAGCGAAAACGGCTACCGCCTGCAAACCAATGCCGGCGCATTGAGCTGCGAATCGCTGGTGATCGCCACCGGCGGCCTATCGATCCCGACCCTGGGTGCGAGCGGCTTCGGTTATCAGGTGGCCCAGCAGTTCGGCCACAACCTGCTGCCGACCCGCGCCGGCCTGGTGCCGTTCAGCATTACCGATCCGCAACTAAAGGCGCTGTGCAGCGAACTGTCCGGCACCTCGGTGGAGGATTGCCTGGTGAGCTGCAACGGCCAGAGCTTTCGCGAGAACATTCTGTTCACCCACCGCGGCTTGAGCGGGCCGGCGATTCTGCAGATATCCTCGTTCTGGCGGCCGGGCGACGTCGTGCATATCGACCTGCTGCCGCATATCGATTTACCCGAGTGG
>CBIHQF010000525.1:0-3314 GCA_966211665.1 uncultured Pseudomonas sp.
CAGCAGGGCGCTGTGAGCAAGTTCGAAGCCAGCCTGAAAACCCTCGGCAGCGAGCAGGCGACGCTGAAAAGCCAGCAGGCGGCGTTGAAATCCGCGGTGGCCGATAGCGGCAAGTTCGCCGGCCAGCTGAAAAGCCTGAGTGGCGAAGTCGAGGCGCTGAAAAAAATCGGCAACCCGAACCCGGCGATTGCCCGTATCGAGCAGGACATCCTGGTGCTGAAAAGCGACCTGGAAACCCGCCCGGCGGCCAGCGGCAGTACCGCCGAGTTCGACGCCTTCCGCGCGCAGATGACCCGCAATATCAACACCCTGCAAGCGCAGATCCGCAACCTGCAACAGCAGATAGACGCGCGCTGACATCGGCGTAACGCAAAAAGGCCGCTCGAATGAGCGGTCTTTTCGTAGGCGTTGCATGTAATGGGTAGGTTGGCGCTGAGCTTGCGAAGCCCAACAGGACCCGGCATGTTTCGTTGGGCTTCATCGCCGTGCTCCTCAGGCTATGCGTCCCGCCCCAAGCCTAGTGTTGTGACTACCATCATGTGTCGGTTCAATATCAAGGCTGGTGGGAGGGGCTTTAGCCGCGATGCCTTCAGCGCCTTGAGGTCATCGCGGCTAAAGCGGAGCGCCGCCCAGCCCCTCCCACGGAGAGCGACAAATGAGTCGTGTCGTGACATTAGAGGGCCGTTGAAAAATGTAGGCAAGGCGCAGAGGATTGCTAGCGGCTCGGGTGGGGGACGGATGTAGGGGCTCGTCAGCTTAGCCACTCGGCGTCGTTAATCACTGCCTGATGCAGCAATGAATGCAATCGACGCCGAATTCTCTGCGCGCCCCCATGCTGCGCTTGTTTAGGCTTAGTAAACCCAGACTTCCACCCGGCGATTTTTGATCCGCCCCTCATCCGCGTCGTTCGCCGCCACCGGCAACTCTTCGCCCAACCCGGTGATCTGCTTAAAGATCACCCCTTGCCTGGCCAATTCGCGGCGCACCGCCATGGCCCGTAGCTTGGATAGCAAGGTGGCGCGCGCCGGGTCGGCTTTGCTATCGCCGAAACCCACGAGCACGACCTTCTGTTTCATTTTGTCCTGTTTCTTCAGGTACAGGAGAACCCGCTCGACGTCGCGCAGGGCCTTGTTGTCCAGGCTGGAGCTGCCTTCCTGAAAGCGGAAGTTGACCGACAGGCGCTGCGCCTCGCGGACCAGGGCCTGGTAGGCGGCGGGCATGGCGGCGCTGGGGCTGACGCTGACCGCTTGCACGGTCTGGGCGATAAAGCCGCTTTGATCGACGATCGCCTGGCCGCGGGGGCTGTGGGCGAAACGCACCAGCGCCTGGCCCCAGGGGTTTTGCATGTCCGGTTGGTTGTACAGGAACAAGCGACGCGACAGCGGGTAATCTTCGGTGGCGATCAGGGTCACGCTCGGCAACATAGGTTGCGACTCGCCGACGGCGATGGCCAGGGCTTTGGCCTGGCGGATATAGGGCAAACCGATAAAACCGATGCCCTGAAAATCCCGGCTGACCGAATCGGACAACTGCTCGCTCGATTCGAAACGCTTGGCGCTTGTGCTCAGGCTTTTGCCGTGGGCATTGAGCACCAGCTCCTTGAAGGTGTCGTAGGTGCCCGAGTTGCCATCGCGGGCATACAGATTGATCGTGCCCGGCAGGCCGCCGAGCTCGGCCCAGTCTTTGATTTCACCGGCAAAAATCTGTGCCACCTGGTCGCTGCGTAGCGCCCCGAGCGGATTATTCGGATGAAGGATGATCGCCAAGCCATCGAGCGCGATCACCTGCTCGGCTTCACGACTTTTCAGGTCGCCCAAATGCGCCAATTCGCCGGCTTCGCTGTCCTTGATCGGCCGTGAGGATGCCGCCAGATCGGCGCTGCCGTTTTTCAGCCCGACGAAACCGGTGCTGGAACCGTGGGCCGCCACTTCTACGCTCACGCTACGGCCATCGGTGGTCATGCCGATGATTTTCTGCTCGTTTTCGACCGCGCCTGCTTCGATGCGAATGGCGCTCAGCCCTTGCTCCTCGAACAAGCCTTGGATCAGTGCCGGGCCGAGCTTCGCCCCTATGGTGTTGGAGCCCTGAATACGCAAGACGCTGCTGTTATCGGCAGGGATGGGCAGGGCAGCGGAGGCGGTCCCGGATAGGCTGTGACAAGCGATTCCCAATGCCAGAAAAGCGAGGGTACGGCTTAGGGTTTTACGATCGCGAATGGACAGGGCACGCGGCATGGGCAACACCTTCTAGGAAAAGTGCGGCGACGATAAGACAAAAAGATGACTGTTATGTGACAGCGGGCGCCGGCCATTGGCCGCGCTCGAAGCGGGAAGAAAGGGCGGAGTCGTGATGCCCCGAGGGCTTCTCGAAACGAAGCCCTCGGGGCGGGTGAGCGTTAGCGTTAGATCAGCTCAATTCCAGCCAGATCGGCGCATGATCCGAGGGCTTTTCCATGGCGCGCAGGTCGTAGTCGATACCGGCATCCTTGATGCGCGACTGCAGCGCCTGGGACGCGAGTATCACATCGATGCGCAGACCGCGTTTCGGCTCATCTTCGAAACCGCGGCTGCGGTAGTCGAACCAGCTGAAGCGATCGGCGACCGCCGGGTTGAGGTGGCGGAAGCTATCGACCAGGCCCCAGTCTTTCAAGGTCGCCAGCCATTCGCGCTCTTCCGGCAGGAAACTGCACTTGCCGGTGCGCAGCCAGCGCTTGCGGTTTTCGTCGCCGATACCGATATCGCAGTCTTCGGGGGAAATATTGATATCGCCCATCACCACCAATGCCTGCGCGGGCTGGAACTGGCCCTGCAACAAGCGCTGCAAGTCCGCGTAGAAGCGTTGTTTGGCGGGGAACTTGATCGGGTGGTCGCGGCATTCGCCGTGGGGGAAGTAGCCATTCATCACGGTGATGGGGGTGCCGTCGGCGTCGGCGAAGGTGCCGTAGATAAAGCGCCGCTGCGATTCCTCGCCATCGTCGGGAAAACCCTTGTGCACGTTCAGCGGCGCTTGGCGCGAGAGCAGGGCGACGCCGTAATGGCCTTTCTGACCGTGGTAATGCACGTGGTAACCGAGCTGGCGGATCTCCGCTTCGGGGAATTGCTCGTCGGCCACCTTGGTTTCCTGCAGGCCGATCACGTCGGGCTGGTGTTTCTCGATCAGCGCCGCCAATTGATGAGGGCGCGCACGCAGGCCGTTGATATTGAAGGAGACGATCTTCATGGGCGGGAAGTCCTGGGCCTAATTCGATAAGGCTAGCGATGCTAGCCGATACTTGCGGCATACGGCCAGTTCTCGCAGACCGTTGAAAAACTACC
>CBIHQF010000526.1:0-3311 GCA_966211665.1 uncultured Pseudomonas sp.
AGCGTGTCGGGAATAATCGTTCAGGGTAGTATTGAAGGTGCCGCTCAGGTCGTACTGAACAACCTGAAAAGCCACTGATGCCGAACGTCTGCAATGTAGTGGTGCTGATCTCGGGCTCCGGCAGCAATCTGCAGGCGTTGATCGATAGCATTCAGACCGGCGCTGACGCCAGCAAGAGCAACCCGGCAAGTATCCGCGCGGTGATCTCCAACCGCGCCGATGCCTATGGTCTGCAACGCGCCCAGCAGGCCGGCATCGCCACCCAGGTGCTCGACCACAAGCAGTTCGACGACCGCGAAGCCTTCGACGCGGCCCTGGCTCAAGCCATAGACGCGCACGAGCCGCATCTGGTGATACTCGCCGGCTTTATGCGCATCCTCAGCGCAGGGTTCGTGCGTCACTATGCCGGGCGCTTGCTGAATATCCACCCCTCGCTGCTGCCCAAATACAAGGGCCTGCATACGCACCAGCGGGCGCTGGAGGCCGGCGACAGCGAACACGGCTGCAGCGTGCACTTCGTCACCGAGGAACTCGATGGTGGCCCACTGGTCATACAGGCAATCATCCCGGTACGGCCCGATGACTCGCCGACCAGCCTGGCGCAGCGCGTACACGAACAGGAACACGTGATTTACCCGCTGGCCATGCGCTGGTTCGCCGAAGGCCGCTTGCGCCTGGACGACGAGCTGGGTGCAACGCTCGACGCGCAACCTTTACCGGGCAGCGGCTACGTTATTCGCCCGTAGCCCGCGCGACACGATCAGGCAACCCGGCAAATGCGGCCGAACGCCGTCGAGTTTAACCGCGCGCAATAGGATTTTTTGGGTACACTCGCTCGCTGGAACGCACTCATGTGCATTAGCAGGCTGTTGAAAAACTACCTGCGTTGCCATCGCAGCGTTAAAAACAGGCTCGGATGCGAGCCCAGGCTAGGCGCCCCCATCAAAATGCTCATTTACAGCTCGTAAAGTCGAGTGCGACCCCAGTCGCTTTTTCGCCTGTTTTTGCGGGGCCGCCATCGGTATTGCGCTGGCTGCCTCGCCAACGTTTTTCAATGACCTGTTAGCGACAAGCTGCTTGCCAACGCTATTTTCAACCCCGGCCCACCACGTGCAGCCAACTTGAAAACAGCTTTTTAGGAGCCCCCATGCGTCATCTCTTATTGTTCGCCTTCGCCCTCCTCAGCCTGCCGGTGTTGGCCGTGGAGCCGAAACCCTTTTCCGCCAGCTACACCGCCGCCTGGAAGCAACTGCCGGTCAGCGGCACCGCCGAGCGCAGCTTGCGCCACCTGGATGGCGACAACTGGCAACTCAGCTTCGAAGCCTCGATGCTGGTGGCCAGCCTCACCGAACAAAGCACGTTCCGGGTGGAGAACACCGCCCTCCTGCCACTGGCCTATCACTACGAGCGCAGCGGTTTGGGCAAGGGCAAGGAAATCGAGCACGACTTCGACTGGAACGAAAAGCAGGTGATCGGCAATGACCGCGGCACCCCCGTGCGCCTGCCGCTGAACCGTGGCATGCAGGACAAATCGACCTACCAACTGGCCCTGCAGTACGACGTGGCGGCGGGCAAAAAGAGCATGAGCTATCAGGTGATCGACGGCGATGAAGTCGAAACCTATGACTTTCGCGTGCTCGGCGACGACGTGGTGCGCACCAAGGCCGGCCTGATCGATGCGGTGAAAGTCGAGCGGGTACGCGACCCGACGCAAAGCAGCCGTAAAACCGTGCTCTGGTTCGCCAAGGACTGGAACCACCTGCTGGTACGCCTGCATCAGGTGGAAAAAGACGGCAAGGAATACCAGATCATGCTCAAGGACGGCATGGTCGACGGCAAACCCGTCGAGGGCCGCCGCGACTGAGCGAACGCCAGCTACCAAAAACCGAGCCAATGGCTCGGTTTTTTTATGGCTATGTACCCGTTAGGTGTCGCATGCAATGGGTAGGTTGGCGCTGAGCGCAGCGAAGCCCAACAGGCACGGTATGTCTCGTTGGGCTTCGTCGCTGCGCTCCTCAACGGAGCGCCGCCCGACCCAACCTACGGCTTATCGTCATCAACACGCCATTGCGACATAGCCTTTTAATGGCTATGTATCTAATACGTGCTGCGAACAGCTTTTTTAGGGTGGATCGCGCTTCATCGATCCACCGGGTCGGCGTTCCAGTGGATGTGAAAAGCGTCAGCTACGCGCCCCGATCCACCCTACACAAGTCCAAGGCCCGGCTATCACCACATCAAGTCGTCCGGCACTTGGTAGGCCGCATAGGGATCGTCGGCATCCGGCGCTTCGGTCGGGGTGTTGAGCAGGATCACCCGGCGCGGGTCGCGTTCCTGGATTTTCAATGCCGCCTCGCGCGGCAGCACTTCGTAACCGCCGCCACTGCGTACGATGGCCAGCGAGCCGCTGCTGAGTTTGTCGCGCATCAGCTTGTTCACCGACAGGCGCTTGACCTTTTTTTCGTCGACGAAGTTGTAGTAGTCCTCGGTGGTCAATTTCGGCAGGCGGGAGACTTCGATCAACTGTTTGATCTGCGCGGCGCGGGCCTTCTGCTCGGCCTTCTCCTGCTGCTGGCGGTTGAGCTCCTGATCGCGCGCTTGCTTCTCGGCCATCGCCTGCTGGGCGGCGAGTTTCTGCGACTCGTCCTTTTCGATATGGCCTTTTTTCTCCAGGCGCTGCTGTTTCTGCTTTTCCTTGCCGACCTGCTTGGCCTGCTTTTCGTTGACCAGCCCGGCTTTGAGCAACTGATCGCGTAGTGAGAGAGCCATAACCTACCTTTACCGACGAATCATGAATATTGGGCGGGAGCACCCCACCTGCGAGCTCAGCAATCGCGTGCCTGCTGTTTTTCCAATTTCTTGGCTTCGCCCCAGAGCGCGTCCAATTCTTCCAGGGCGCAATTTTCCATGGCGCGACCGGCTTCGCGCAATGCCTGCTCGATAAAGCGGAAGCGCCGTTCGAACTTGACGTTGGCGGCACGCAATGCGGCTTCCGGGTCGACCTTGAGGTGCCGCGCCAGATTACCGACCACGAACAGTAGATCGCCAAGCTCCTCGGCAATCGCCTCGGGGTCGTCGACGATCATGTCGGCCGCCGCAGCCGATCCGCTTCCGATGCTGAAAGCGGCAAGCAGAATGAGCGCAGAATTTCGCATGGTGTGGCCCCCATCAGTTCGCGCCGGGCCAAACTACGGGTTATTGCGTGATGTGGGCGTCATCTGTTGGGGGGTGCGGTCTTGAGAGCTGTGCCCCTGGCCACCCCCCTCCCAACCTCCCCCACAAGGGGGGAGGTGCCGTACTGTGCGTGGGCA
>CBIHQF010000527.1:0-3309 GCA_966211665.1 uncultured Pseudomonas sp.
GATGGCGTCGGCGATGGCGCGGAAATTATCCAGGGCGGGGTCGTGGCGGGGCGCGGTCATTCGGCGGGCTCTTGAATTTCGGAGGCGTTGCGAGTGTGCCGCAAAGCGCCCGAGGCGTCATCCTCGGGCGCTGCGGCTTTTCAACTACCGAGGCGCGCCGGCGACAGCATCTCGGCGCTCAGGCCGAACTGGCGCAGGTGCGTGGGCAACTGCTCGCCACGCGCCAGCGCGGCGCTGGCCATGCCCATCGCGGCCGAGGTCTGGATGCCGTAGCCGCCTTGCGCCGCGACCCAGAAGAAGCCTGGTGTTTGCGCGTCGAAGCCGGCGACCAGATCGCCATCGGCGACGAAAGAGCGCAAGCCGGCCCAGGTGTGTTCGGGGCGGCGGATGCTGAGGCTGGTGTGTTCCTCGATCTGGTAGATGCCCATGGCGATGTCCAGCTCTTCGGGCTGCACGTCATGGGGCTCGACCGGGTCGGCGTTGGCCGGCGAACCGAGCAGCAGGCCGGCGTCGGGCTTGAAGTAGAAGGACTCGTCGAGGCTGACCACGCAGGGCCAGGCATGGCAGTCGACGCTCTCCGGGCCTTGGAAGGTGAAGGCGGCGCGGCGCTTGGGCAGCAGACCGATGGGCGCGACCCCGGCCAGCTCGGCGATGTGATCGCACCAGCCGCCAGCGGCGTTGATCAGCACCCGCGTGCGGTATCGCTCGGCGCCGCAATCGACCAGCCAGCCGTCGCCATCGCGGCTGATCGCCAGCACCTCGCGTTGGTTGTGGATTTCCCCGCCTTGCTGGCGAATGCCGCGCAGGTAGCCCTGATGCAAGGCATCGGTGTCGATATCGGCGGCACTGGGGTCGAGCATGGCGCCGTGGATCTTGTCGCGGCGCAGTACCGGCACCAGGGCGCAGGCTTGGTCGGCGTCGAGCAGGCGCATCTCGGGCACGCTGGCTTTGCCGCTGGCGAACTGGCGCTGCAGTTCTTCGGCGTCGCCAGCGAAGTCCACCACCAGCTCGCCGCGCGGGGTCAGCAGCGGGTGCTCGGTGAAGCCCACCGGCGGCGCGTCGAAAAACGCCCGGCTGGCGGCGGTCAGCGCGCGCACCTGGGGCGTGCCGTAAGCCACGGTATAGAGCGCGGCGGAGCGGCCGGTGGAGTGGTAACCGGGTAGTTGCTCGCGTTCCAGGACGATGGTTTTGCCGTGGCTGGCGAGGAAGTATCCGGTCGAGGCCCCGGCGATACCGGCGCCGATAATCAGGTAATCGCTGTGCTGCATCATTGCGCTCCCGCGTGCTTGAGCTGATAGAGGGCGTTGGCCAGGGCGACGTCTTCCAGGCCCAGGCCGATCGAGCGGAAGAACGCATGGCAATGGTAGGTGGGGCGTGGGGCTTGGCCACTGAGCAGTTGCGCCAAATCGCCGCGTATCAGCGCGCTGTCCCAGCCATGCTGCTCGCGCGCCAGGCACATTTCGCCGGCGCTGCCGGGCGTGGTGGCGCGGTAGTCGCAGTACACATCCATGCCGCCTAGGCTGGCCGGCGGCACTTCGTGGGCGCGGGGCGCGTTAGTGCTGATCGAGGTGATCAGCGCCGGTTTACCCAGGTCGGCCGGATCGAGTACCGGTTTGCCCGAGGAGGTGCAGAGCATCACCACATCGGCGTCGTGCACGGTCTGCGCCTGGCTGGCGCACAGCTCCAGACGCGGGTCGAGGCGCTGCAGTTCGAGACGGTCGTCATCGTTCTTATCGGCCAGACGCGGTGAATACAGACGAATGCTTTGCCACTCGCGCAAGCCCTTGACGTAGTGCACATGGGCGCGAGCCACCGGGCCGCAGCCGATCACAGCCAGGTGCTTGGCCTTTGGCGCGGCCAGGGCATCCACCGCTACCGCGGTGGTGGCGGCGGTGCGCGCGGTGGTCAGCAGGCCGGCATCGCAGAGCAGCAAGGGCTGGCCGCTGTGCATCGACATCAGCAAGGTCCAGGCGGTGACCAGCGGGCCTTGCTCGCGCACGATATAGGGTGAGGTTTTCATCCCGTAGACGCCGGCATCGGCGAGCACCCCGAGGTAGTTGATAAAGTCGCCGGCGCCCCGGGGGAACTCGACCAACTGCTGCGCTGGCTGCACCGCTTGCCCGCGGGCCAGGGCGCGGAACAGCTCGACCATGGCCTGGTGGACATCGACCCGGGCGAGCAGTCGCTCGGCTTCGGCGTGGTGCAGCACATAGGGGGTGATCGACATGGGGCGCTCCAGACGGATTAAACAACAATTCCATTCTGGATTTTATTGTCTATATGAGCAACCCCGATCGCGCCAATTTGATATGCCGCTGCGACGCCCGTTACTCCTGAGGATTCTGCGGGCCGGGCAGGCGCATCATCCGCATTGCTCAATCCAAGGGCCCTTTCCCGCAACCACTCCACCAAGCGCCTAAGCATTGCATCGCCCCTATCGATTTGCTCCTGGCTGACTAACTCGTCCGGTTTATGGCCTTGCTCCATGCTGCCGGGGGCGCAGATTACGGTAGGGGGGCCGGCCAGGTGGAATAGGCCGCCTTCCAGTGCCGAAGACCACGGCGCCGAAATCGTGGCTGCCGCTTTCGGTGATTGCCTTTTATCGAGTAGGGGGCTCTCTTGTTTTTGTAGGGGGATGCTTACTGAAAATAGGGGGTTGCTGATCGACTGTTTGCTCAGGCGCTCTGTATTCTGCGGGCCACAGACCCTAGCCTGGTATTCCTGGTTACCCAGGATCGTAATTGGTCCGGGTAGTTGCTTGAGTCTGGGACGCTAGGGACCGGGAGTATAGATGCGACAGTATGGCGGCAGGCACTTGGTGCGAGGTGGCGTTAGCCTCTCTTTCCTAGGCGGAGGGTTGCTGGCTGCGGCGGCTGTGGGATTGCTGGTTTTCCTGCTTTTTCAGGTCCAGGCGGTCAATTGGCGCGAGCACGACGAAACCCGCGATGCGATTCGCGAGCTGCAAGAGCTCGATACGCAATTGAACGTCCGATTGCTGATGGCGCGGCAGGATCTGCCCCAGACAGACCGTGCTATCGCCAGCGTCGAGGCGCGCATTCGTGAAACCGAAGACCGGGTGTTCGGCGATATCAAAGCCAGCGGTTCCAGCCCGACCGATCCCGCGCGGCTCGGTCGGGCTGACGAAGCCACTTTGGTGCTGGAGTACTACGCGGCCAAGAGCCAGAAACAGGAATTCGTCGAACAGTTCCTGGCCCTGAATGCCAGATTGAAAGAGACGGCCGATCTGGCCATCTCCGGGTTGGAGCGTCTCGCCGGTTTTACCCAGGCGAAAGCCCGGGTCGATGGCCT
>CBIHQF010000528.1:0-3305 GCA_966211665.1 uncultured Pseudomonas sp.
TACACCGATGGGGACCGCCATGAGGTGATCCTCTGCGTCGCCAACCTCTCGCGTTCGGCCCAGGCGGCGGAGCTTGAGCTGTCGAGCTATGCCGGCAAGGTGCCGGTGGAGATGGTCGGCGGCAGTTCCTTCCCGCCCATCGGCGAACTCAACTACCTGCTGACCCTGCCGCCTTACGGCTTTTACTGGTTCCTTCTGGCCGACGAAAAACAGATGCCCAACTGGCACACCCCGCCGGTCGACCGCATGCCGGAATTGCCGACCCTGGTGATCAAACGCCATCTGCAGGAGCTGGCCCAGGGCAGGGCGCGGCAAACCCTGGAGCAGGAATCGCTGACCGCCTATCTGCCCAAGCGCCGCTGGTTCAGCCACCGGGGCAAACCCCTGCGGCAGCTGCATCTGCTGTACGCCATTCCGTTCGGCGAGCGGGCCGATTCGTTTCTGCTCAGCGAGGTGCAGGTCAGCCACGAGGAAACCTTCGACCACTTCCAACTACCCCTCGGCTATGTCGCCGAATATCAGGCCGGCAGCCCGTTGCCGCAGCAATTGGCACTGGCGCGCTTGCGCCGCGGCCCCCAGGTGGGCCTGTTGACCGACGCCTGCGTACTGCCCGAATTCTGCCGCCAGGTGCTGAACAGCCTGCGCAAGGACAGCGTGTTGCACTGGGAGGGCAACGAAATCCAGTTCGCCTCCACCTCGCGTCTGCATACCCTGGAGGACAACCCCGAGGAAGAAATCACCCCGATCTCCGCCGAGCAATCGAACAGCTCGATACTGGTCGGTGGCCGCATGGTGCTCAAGGTGCTGCGCCGCGTGTTGCCGGGCATCCATCCGGAGAGCGAGATATGCGGCTACCTGACCGAACAGGGCTTCGCCAATATCGCGCCGCTGCTGGGCGAGGTGCGCCGGGTCGATCCCCAGGGCGAAAGCCATACCCTGATGATTCTGCAGGGCTACGTGAGCAACCAGGGCGATGCCTGGCAGTGGACTCAGGACACGCTCGAACGGGCGATCCGCGACGAACTGGTCGGCGGCCTCTCCACGGTGGAGAACCAGTATTACGCGCTCGCCGAACTGCAAACCTTCGCCGGCGTTCTCGGGCGCCGGGTTGGTGAGCTGCACGTGGCCCTGGCGCGGCCGTCGGACAACCCCGATTTTGGCCCGGTAACAAGCAGCCAAGCCGACACCGTCGAATGGCAGCATGCCATCGAAGAGCAGGTGCGGCAGATGCTCGAGGCGCTAAGCGGCGCGCGTAGCGGCCTGGTGAAGGAGCAACGCGAACCGGTCGACCGGTTGATCGGCCAGGGCGAGGTGCTGCTCGACCTGGTGGCGAAACTCGCGCAACGCTCGGCCGGTGGCCTGCGCATCCGCGTGCATGGCGACCTGCACCTGGGCCAGGTGTTGGTCGCCCATGGCGACGCTTACCTGATCGATTTCGAGGGCGAGCCGGCCCGCAGCCTGGAGGAGCGGCGCAAGCGCCACAGCCCGCTGAAGGATGTCGCCGGCATGCTGCGCTCGTTCGATTACGCGGCGGCGATGGCCATGCGCAACGCGCAGAGCACCGATGTTTCGCCCGAAGCCGAACAGGCCCGGCGAACCATCGCCGCGACCTATCGCAGCCAAGCCCGTAGCGCCTTCTACGACGCCTATCGGATCGCCGCGGCGACATTGCCCCACGCCTGGCATCAACGCCAGGGCGAGGCCGCGGCGCTGGCGCTGTTCTGCATCGAGAAAACCGCTTACGAAATTCTTTATGAAAGCCGCTATCGCCCGGACTGGCTGATCGTGCCGGTGCAGGGGATGGCGGAACTGATCGAACACTTATCGGGGAGCGGACATGATGAATGAGGATGCAGCCGAGCACTTGGCCGAGGCCGATATCGAAGCCTTGAGCAAAGCCACCCATGGCGACCCCTTCGCCGTTCTCGGGCCGCACCAGGACGAACATGGCACCCTGGTCATCGCCTATCTACCGAATGCCGTGGCGGTCGAGATGCTCGACGGTGCGAGTGGCGAATCGCTCGGCAACATGGCCCAGGGCTCGACGCCCGGCTTATTCAGCATGCGTCTGGACCGCCCGCGGACCTATCGCTACCGGATCGACTGGGGCGGCAGCGTGCAGGAAACCGAAGACCCCTACGCCTTCGGCTTGTTGCTCGGCGAAGTGGACCTGTACCTGTTCGCCGAGGGTAACCACCGCGAACTCGGCGAGCGCTTCGGTGCCCAGCTGGCCACTTACGACGGCATCGACGGGGTGCGTTTCGCGGTCTGGGCGCCGAATGCCCAGCGGGTCTCGGTGGTCGGCAATTTCAATAACTGGGACGGCCGCCGCCACCCCATGCGCCAGCGTCAGCCGAGCGGGGTGTGGGAGCTGTTCATCCCGCGCTTGCAGGCCGGCGAGGTGTACAAATACGAAATTCTCGGGCCGGCCGGCGTGCTACCGCTCAAGGCAGACCCCATGGCCCTGGCCACCGAAGCGCCGCCGGCCACCGGCTCGGTGGTGGCGCAGCCGCTGCTGTTCGACTGGCACGACCAGGACTGGCTCGAACACCGCGCCGGGCGCCAGGCACATTCGCAGCCGCTGTCGATCTACGAACTGCACGCCGGCTCCTGGCGCCGCGAAGGCGGGGAGGATGGCCGCTTGCTCAACTGGCACGAGCTGGCCGAGCAGTTGATTCCCTACGTGCTGGAGATGGGCTTCAGCCATATCGAACTGCTGCCGATCATGGAGCACCCGTTCGGCGGCTCCTGGGGCTACCAACCGCTGTCGCAATTCGCGCCGACCGCGCGCTACGGCAGCCCCCAGGATTTCGCCGCCTTCGTCGACGCCTGCCACTGTGCGGGCATCGGCGTGATCCTCGATTGGGTGCCGGCGCATTTCCCCACCGACCCCCACGGCCTCGGCCGCTTCGACGGCACCGCGCTCTACGAATACGAACACCCCTTCGAGGGCTTCCACCAGGATTGGGACACCTACATCTACAACCTCGGCCGTACCGAAGTGCACGGCTTTATGCTCGCCTCGGCGCTGCATTGGCTGCGCACCTACCACGTCGACGGCCTGCGCATGGATGCCGTGGCCTCGATGCTTTACCGCGATTATTCGCGCAAGGAGGGCGAGTGGATACCCAACTGCCATGGCGGCCGCGAGAACCTAGAAGTGATCGAATTCATCCGCCACCTCAACGACGTGGTCGCCACCGAAACCCCCGGCGTCCTGGTGATCGCCGAGGAATCGACCGCCTGGCCGGGCGTCAGCCGGCCGACCAGCGAAGGCGGCCTGGGCTTCTCCTACAAATGGAACA
>CBIHQF010000529.1:0-3304 GCA_966211665.1 uncultured Pseudomonas sp.
GTATTGCGCCATGTCCAGGGTTTTGTAGATTCCGACGATTACGTCGATGTTGCCGTTAGCAGCGCCGTTCTGTACCCGCTTCCAGTTGCCGCGCGCGGGGAAGATCACTTCAATGCCCAGGTCGCTGAAAATCATCTCGGTCAATTCGACGCCGATTCCGACGATCTGCTCACCACGCTGCCAGGAAAACGGTGGGTAGTCAGGGTGCCCAGAAGCGATCAGAGGCTCACCCGCCTCTGCCCGCGCGATTGTTGCGGCGCCAAAGATTAAACAAACCGCCGTAAACAGTTGTCGCATGGATTGGCCAACCGAGCCTTGCCTGCCCATGACGCCTCCACCACTGGCTAACCACTCCCTTGGAGTCTATATGGCTATCGGCGGTTGGCCACTTTTCTACCGAGCGACGCTTTTACGACTCGACAGCCTGGGACGTCCTGTCCAGTTCGTCAGCCTCAAAGGCTGTAGCCGGGTCCTTCATAGCCCCGCCCGCTGTTGATCGGTATCAATGCCAGCGGGCCGCCGACGAGGTAAAAGGTAATTTATGCACCCTGAGCAAGGATGGACCGTATGGAAAAGCATCAGCAGTGGAATATCTGGTTCTTTTTAGTCGCGTTCAGCCTGTTGTTGCTGTTTCAAGGCTGGTGGGCCGAGCGCAATGCGGTCGAACCGATTCCTTATAGCGAGTTCATGCGCCTGCTCGAGCAGGACAAGCTCAGCGAGCTGCGCATCGAGCAGCAGCAGATCACCGGCAAGCTCAAGGAGCCGATCAACAATCGCCATTATTTCAGCACCATTAGAGTCGAACCTGAATTAGCCGAGGCTTTGGCGCAGTCCGATGTGACGTTCAGCGGCACCCGGGATGACGGTCCGCTGAACAATCTATTGAGCTGGTTGCTGCCCTTTATATTGATCTTCGCCCTCTGGTCGTTCCTGTTCCGGCGCCTCTTCGAAAAGCAGGGCTTCGGCGGCATGGTCAATGTCGGCAAATCCAAGGCGAAGATTTTCGTGCAGCGCGATACCGGGGTGACCTTCGACGATGTCGCGGGTATCGACGAGGCCAAGGCCGAGTTGATGGAGGTGGTGTCCTTTCTCAAGGATCAGCCCAAATACAGCCGCCTGGGCGCGCGCATTCCCAAAGGTATATTACTGGTCGGTCCGCCGGGCACCGGTAAAACCCTGGTGGCCAAGGCCATTGCCGGGGAAGCCGGCGTGCCCTTCTTTTCCATATCCGGCTCAGAGTTCGTCGAGATGTTCGTCGGCGTCGGTGCCGCGCGTGTTCGCGATCTGTTCGAGCAGGCGCGCAAGTCCTCGCCCTGCATCATCTTCATCGACGAGCTGGATGCTCTCGGCAAGATGCGCGGTGTCAGCGCCTACGGCGGCAACGATGAGAAAGAACAAACGCTCAACCAGCTATTGGCCGAGCTGGACGGTTTCGATACCCGCGAAGGGGTGGTGCTGCTGGCCGCCACCAACCGCCCGGAGGTGCTCGACCCTGCCCTGCTGCGCGCGGGTCGCTTCGATCGGCAAGTGGTCATCGACCGTCCCGACAGGCGTGGTCGGGCGGCCATCCTCCAGGTCCACCTGAAACGCATACGCGCCGCCGAGGATCTGGATGTCGAGCGTATCGCCGGGATCACCACGGGCTTTTCCGGCGCCGATCTGGCCAACCTGGTCAACGAGGCGACCATAGTCGCCACCCGTCGCGGCGCCGATGCGGTGGGCATGGCCGATTTCACCGAGGCGGTTGAGCGCATCGTGGCCGGCAGCGAGCGGCGTGGGCGCTTGTTGCACCCCCGCGAGCGCGAAGTGGTGGCCTACCATGAGATGGGGCACGCCCTCGCCGCCGCGAACTTGGTAGGCATGGACCCCGTGCATAAGGTCTCGATCATTCCCCGTTCGGTCGGCGCCCTGGGCTATACCTTGCAACGCCCTACCGAGGATCGCTTTCTGATCACCCTGAGCGAACTGAAAAACCGCATGCAGGTATTGCTTGCCGGACGTGCGGCCGAAGAACTGGTGTTCGGCGAAATTTCCACCGGCGCGGCGGACGATCTGGCCAAGGTCAGCGATATCGCCCGGCAGATCGTCACCCGCTTCGGCATGAGCCGCGAGCTTGGCCAAGCGGTATTGGAGCGCCAAAGCGCCAGCTACCTCGGTGAACAGGCGATAAGCCTGCGTGAAAAGGACTATTCGGAGCAGACCGCCCGCGAGGTCGATCTGTGCATCAAAGCCTTGATCGATGAGGCTTACGAACAGGTCAAAGCGCTGTTGCAGCGCAATCGCCAGGAGTTGGAACAAGGCGCACGGCTGTTGCTGGAAAAAGAAACCCTGACTCCGGAAGACTTTCCGCCGCTACGCTCATTGGCGTTACTGCCCGAGCAGCATTCCGAAGGAGGCAGCGACAAGCTATTGACCCGGAACTAACGATGAGGCGGAAACCGCGCGGCTTGTCGGCGGTTAAATTCATCCTGCCCATGAGCCGCGGCGAAATCGGCAACTACCTGGGGCTGACCACAGAGAGCGTCAGCCGCCTGTTAAGCCGTACCGCCAGCAGGGCCTGATCGAACTTCACGGCCGTGAAATAGAACTGATCAGACTTCGAGCATGGGCAAATGCACTTCGCTCTGAGCCGGCAGGTGCCCTCAGCCAATCGATCCAGCGTGATGTAGAGAGGAGCGACATGCAGACAGCCAGCAATGTGCAACGCCTGTGTCTATACAACACGGCCGAATTGCAACTCATCGTGCAGGCGATGGCGCGCCAGGCCGCCGCTTTGTTACCGCCGGGGCAAAGCGCGTTGATCGGGATTCTGCGCCGTGGCGAACCCTTGGCGCGCATGCTGCAGCGGCAGTTGGCGCAGCTCACCGGGCAACCCGAGTTGCCGCTGTTCGCGCTCAAGGTCAAGCGCTACGCCGATGACCTCAGCCTGCTGCATGCGCAAACCGCACTGACCGAGAATCCCGAATTGGCCAGGCTGGATATGGCCAACACCAGCCTGCTGGTGATCGACGATGTGCTTTATCACGGCCATTCGCTGTTACGCACCTGCTCTTATCTCTCCGGCCTTGGCGCTCAATGCGTACGCACCGCGGTACTGGTCGACCGCTGCGTCAGCCAACAACCCGTGCATGCCGATATCGTCGGGGTACGGCTGCAGATCGCTCCCGGCGATATCATCGAGTGCAACGTACCGCCCTACGAGCCGGACTTTCGCATCGAGGTGGTGCGCCAGATGACTAATGCGATATGCGCAACGGCAACAGCGAGCGCTGGGCTAGATCCTGCGAGCGGCAAATGATCGAAC
>CBIHQF010000530.1:0-3299 GCA_966211665.1 uncultured Pseudomonas sp.
CTACGAATGCGATGGTCACCCCACCGCCGTTAGCCGTGACATAACCCCATGCACTGTCCCTTACAGATAAGGGCATCGAAAATACAGACATATAATCCTTTAAATACTATTCCGTTAATTCGAGTTGCGGCTCGCCAACTTCCAGCCCCCTGCGCTGGCGAAAGCCAAACCCAAGGAGAAGAGGAAAAGCGCCCCCCCCCAGAGGGCTCCCCATGCGTCGACGCTTGCCGTCGCCTGGGGGTTTTCCGGTCGATAGAGCACACGAACCGAGTCGCCCACTGCATAGCCGAAAATTAGACCACCCTGGGGGTACGAGACGGTTTCACCCGAGGCTGTCTCGAACTCGACCTGTGGGTGGGAACCTCCCGCATTCAAGGCGACGACCCGGGCATCGGCGCGGCTCGCCTGCTGAACGAAGTCGTAACTCTTGAGTCCGTAGATACCAGCCGCAATCAACAAACCGATGCCGACTACCAGGAACAAGAGCCCCTGGAGCCTGTTACCGGCGGATGAAACCATGGGCACAGCCATAAGACGTGAAACCTCCCTGTATGGATAGCCGGCATTCTAGAGTTTTTTTCGATTCGCTGTGTGATGCCCCGCCGCGAAATTCAGAACTGTCGGACACTTTTTGGATACCCGCCTTCGCGGGCCGTGAGAAGAAATAGCGAATCCCCGCACATCCTGGCGTACGCATCGCGGACAAGGCTCGCTGCAGAGGATTACCAGCAAGCAGGCTCCTCCAAGGCTCCGAGGCATTTCGCAGGGAGGGCAGGCCCCTCAGGAACCCCGCGTCTCGAACCTGGCCCTCAGGCCTGGGACTGCAGGTAGTTCTCCAAGCCCACCCGCTTGATCAGACCCAATTGCTGTTCCAGCCAATAGGCATGGTCCTCTTCGGTATCCTTGAGCTGAACCAGCAGGATGTCGCGGGTCTGGTAGTCCTGGTGCTGCTCGCACAAGGCGATGCCTTTGCTCAGCGCCGCGCGCACGTGATATTCCAGAGCCAGGTCGAGTTTGAGCATTTCCGGCACCGTCTGACCGAAGACGAACGCATCAGGAACCATATCCGGCGTGCCTTCGAGAAACAGGATGCGTTTGAGAATGGCATCGGCGTGCTGGGTTTCCTCTTCCATTTCATGGTTGATCCGCTCGTAAAGCTTGCGGAGCCCCCAATCCTCATACAGGCGCGAATGCACGAAATACTGGTCGCGCGCCGCCAGCTCGCCCTTGAGCAGCATTTTCAGATAATCGATAACTTCTATATGGCCTTTCATGCCGGAATCCTTGTTACCTACTGCGGAATTTTCGAATGCTCCGCGTCCCGCCCCTTCGGGTCAAGCGAAAAGCGCAACGCCTCCATAAACAGGAGGCGCCGCGATAAAGCCATCAAGATTCCTGGGTAGGAATCAGCCCAGGTCGAAGCGATCAAGATTCATCACCTTGGTCCAGGCCGCGACGAAGTCGTTGATGAACTTCTCCTGCGCGTCCGCACAGGCATAGACCTCGGCCAAGGCACGCAACTGCGAGTTCGAGCCGAACAGCAGATCGACACGGGTACCGGTCCACTTCAGCGCGCCCGTGGTGCGGTCACGCCCTTCGAATACGTCCTTGGCGTCCGAGAGCGCCGTCCAGCTCGTGCGCATATCGAGCAGGTTGATGAAGAAGTCATTGGTCAAGGCGCCGGGCCGCTGGGTAAAGACGCCATGGGCGGCTTGCTCGACGTTATTTCCCAATACCCGCAACCCGCCGAGCAGAACCGTCATCTCTGGTGCCGTCAGGTTCAATAACTGCGCCCGATCCACCAACAGCTCCTCGGCCGGCACACTGAAGCGGCCCTTGAGGTAGTTACGGAAACCATCGGCAATCGGCTCCAGAACCGTAAAGGCTTCGATATCGGTTTGCTCTTGCGAAGCATCCATGCGGCCAGGCGCAAAAGGCACCGTGACCGTTTGGCCGGCGTTCTTCGCCGCCAGCTCAATACCCGCACCGCCAGCCAGTACGATCAAGTCGGCGAGCGAAACCTTTTTGCCGCCCGACTGCGCGCTGTTGAATTCGGTCTGAATGCCCTCGAGCACCTTCAGCACCCGTGCCAATTGCGCGGGCTGGTTCGCTTCCCAGTCCTTCTGCGGGGCTAGGCGGATACGTGCCCCGTTCGCGCCGCCGCGTTTATCCGAGCTACGGAAGGTGGAGGCCGAAGCCCAGGCAGTGGAAACCAGCTCCGCCACGGAAAAACCGGCCGCCAGAATCTTGTCCTTGAGCAGGCCGATGTCCCGCTCATCGATCAGCGCATGATCGAGCACCGGAATCGGGTCCTGCCAGATCAGCTCCTGCGCCGGAACCTCCGGGCCTAGGTAACGGGCACGCGGGCCCATGTCGCGATGGGTCAGCTTGAACCAGGCCCGGGCAAATGCATCGGCGAACTGATCCGGGTTCTGCAAGAAACGCCTGGAGATCTTTTCGTAAGCCGGGTCCATGCGCAGCGACAGGTCCGTCGTCAACATGGTGGGCGCATGGCGCTTGGACGGGTCATGGGCATCCGGGATGGTGCCGGCACCGGCGCCGCCCTTAGCCACCCATTGATGCGCGCCGGCCGGGCTTTTACTCAGCTCCCATTCGTAGCCGAACAGGTTCTCGAAAAAGTTGTTGCTCCACTGGGTCGGGGTGGTGGTCCAGGTCACTTCCAGGCCGCTGCTGATAGTGTCGCCACCGATACCACTGCCAAAACTACTCTTCCAGCCAAAGCCTTGGGCCTCGATCTCGCCCGCTTCGGGATCGGCGCCGACATGCGTGGCAGCGCCGGCGCCATGGGTTTTACCGAAGGTATGGCCGCCGGCGATCAACGCGACGGTTTCCTCATCATCCATCGCCATCCGCGCGAACGTCTCGCGGATATCCCGTGCGGCGGCAAGCGGATCCGGGTTGCCGTTCGGGCCCTCCGGGTTGACGTAGATCAGCCCCATCTGCACCGCAGCGAGGGGATTCTCGAGTTCGCGATCGCCGGAGTAACGCTTGTCCTCCAGCCAGGATTTTTCCAAGCCCCAATAGATGTGCTCTTCCGGCTCCCAGATATCCTGGCGACCGCCGGCGAAACCGAAGGTCTTGAAGCCCATCGACTCCAGCGCGACGTTACCGGTGAGGATCATCAGGTCGGCCCAGGAAATCTTCTGCCCGTACTTCTGCTTGATCGGCCACAGCAGCCGGCGTGCTTTGTCCAGGTTGACGTTATCGGGCCAGCTATTGAGCGGGGCGAAACGCTGGCTGCCGGAGCGCTACGGCGAAGTGATGCAGAGGATCTCTGC
>CBIHQF010000531.1:0-3299 GCA_966211665.1 uncultured Pseudomonas sp.
AAAAGCGCTGCTCGATAAAGTGCGCATGCAGCAGCTCGACGCCGCCCAATCCTTGGGACTGCCAGAAACGGGTCCGCTCGACACCTTCTTGCTCCATCGTTCAACCGCTGAAACGCGCCTCCAGTTCCTGTTTGATCGCCGGCCAGTCTTCGTCGGTGACGCTGTACAGCACGCTATCGTCCAGACGCCCATCGGCCAAACGCCGATGATTGCGCAGCACGCCTTCGCGCACCGCACCGAGCTTTTCGATGGCGCGCCGGGAGCGCAGATTGCTCGCGGCGGTTTTCAGTTGCACACGCACCAGCCGCCAGCTTTCGAAGGCATGCCGCAACATCAGGTATTTGACCATGCTGTTCAAGCCGCTGCCGTGCTGAGCCCGATCCAGCCAGGTCCAGCCGATTTCGGCGGCGGGCAGGTTGGCGATGAAATCGCCGAAGCGCGTAGTACCCACCAGCTGCTCGCCGAGGCGGATGACGAAGGGCAATGCCTTGCCCTCGCGCTGTTCGCTCAGACCACCGCGGTACCAATCCAGACGCTGGGCGCCGTTCATGTAAATCAATTCCTGGCGATTGGCCTCGGCCAGGGTCACCAACGCGGGAATATCGGCATCCAGCATCGGCTCGATACGCAGCGCTCCGCGCTGCAAGGTAATCAATTGCGGCTTGAACATGGGATCCCTCCTCCAACTGGCAGGCCGTTTTAACGCCGTATCAGCAACTCAGGTAGTTTTTCAACAGCCTGGGCGCACGCCAGCCACGCTATCAGGGCGCATGCCCGACCACAATTGGCAGCGAGTATTTTGCACAGGGCCGTTCGATTATATTTGCGACCTTGGTCGAACCTGACGGCGCGCCGCTTTGCTGCGACACTGCCAAGAGCTGGCCGCACGCGATTGCGGCCGCCAGAAGCTGAGAGTCATTCAATTTAGTTTGCCGTCGCCGGTTTCCGATTGCGGTGGGAGTCTGTATGTCGTTATCCATCGGGCTGATCGCCGCGGTTGCGATGATTTATATGGCGGTTCTGTTCGCCATCGCCTTCTATGGCGACCGCCGCCCCACGCCGCTGCCGCCGCGGATGCGCGCCTGGGTCTACAGCCTGTCGCTGGCGGTTTACTGCACCAGCTGGACCTTCTTCGGCGCCGTCGGCCAAGCCGCCGAGCAGCTCTGGTCGTTCCTGCCGATCTACCTGGGGCCGATCATCGTATTGCTGTTCGCCCCCTGGGTGATGCGCAAGATGGTGATGATCAGCAAACAGGAAAACATCACCTCGATCGCCGACTTCATCGCCGCGCGCTACGGCAAATCGCAAGCGCTGGCGGTGGTGGTGGCGCTGATCTGCCTGGTCGGCGTGCTGCCCTATATCGCCCTGCAGCTCAAAGGCATCGTCCTCGGCGTCAACCTGTTGATCGGCGCCGGGGCCGGCGCCAGCGGCACCAGTGCCCAGGACACGGCGCTGATCGTCACGCTGGTGCTGGCGCTGTTCACCATCCTGTTCGGCACGCGCAATCTGGATGTCACCGAGCACCACCGCGGCATGGTGCTGGCAATCGCCTTCGAATCGCTGGTCAAGCTGCTGGCCTTTCTCGCGGTCGGCGCCTTCGTCACCTATGGGCTGTACGACGGCTTCGACGATTTGTTCGAGCAGGCGCGCAACACCGCCGAACTCGAGGCGTTCTGGGCCGAGTCGGTGAACTGGCCGGCGATGATCACCCTGACCGGCATCTCGATGATCGCCATCATCTGCCTGCCGCGGCAGTTCCATGTCATGGTGGTGGAAAACATCGAGCCCAAGGATCTGCGCTTGGCGCGCTGGGTGTTCCCCGCCTATCTGGTGTTGGCCGCGCTCTTCGTGGTGCCCATCGCACTGGCCGGACAGATGCACCTTCCCGCCGGCATTTCTCCCGACTCCTTCGTGATCAGCTTGCCATTGGCCGAGGCGCACCCGGCGCTGGCCTTGCTGGCGTTTATCGGCGGCGCCTCCGCGGCCACGGGCATGGTCATCGTCGCCGCGGTAGCGCTGTCGACGATGATTTCCAATGACATGTTGCTGCCCTGGCTGCTACGCCGGAAAAACACCGAGCGTCCATACGAGGCCTTTCGTCATTGGATGCTCAGCGCCCGGCGCATCAGCATCGTGGCGATTCTGCTGCTGGCCTATGTCTGCTATCGCCTGCTCGGCTCCAATGCCAGCCTGGCGACCATCGGCCAGGTATCGTTCGCGGCCATCGGTCAATTGGCACCGGCGATGTTCGGCGCGCTGCTGTGGAAACAGGCCAATCGTCAGGGGGTGTTCGCCGGGCTGATCTTCGGCGCGCTGATCTGGTTCTACACCCTGGTGCTGCCCCTGGGCGCGCGCGGTCTGGGCTGGCCGCTGGAGAATTTCCCCGCTTTGCAGATGCTGCTCTACGGGCCGATCGGTTTTCAGGTCGATCCGCTGACCCGCGGCGTGGTGTTGTCGCTGGCCGGTAATTTCCTGCTATTTGTCTGGGTCTCCTATTTCGCCCGCACCCGGGTCGCCGAGCATTGGCAGGCGGAACGTTTCATCGGCCAGGACTTCGGCGCCAAACCGAGCAACCGCAGCATGCTCGCGGTGCAAGTCGGCGACCTGCTGACCCTGGCCAACCGCTTCGTCGGCGAAGACCGCGCGCAACAGAGCTTCAAGCGCTTCGCCTTTCGCCAGGGCAAAAGCTTCGACCCCAACCAGACCGCCAACGGCGACTGGATCGCCCACACCGAACGCCTGCTGGCCGGCGTGTTGGGCGCTTCCTCGACCCGCGCGGTGGTCAAGGCGGCGATCGAAGGCCGGGAAATGCAGGTCGAAGACGTGGTGCGCATCGTCGACGAGGCCAGCGAGGTGCTGCAGTTCAACCGCGCGCTCTTGCAGGGCGCGATCGAAAACATCACCCAGGGCATCAGCGTGGTCGACCAGGCACTGCGCCTGGTGGCCTGGAACCATCGCTACATCGAGCTGTTCGACTACCCGGAAGGTCAGGTGTATGTCGGCCGGCCGGTGGCGGAACTGATCCGCTTCAATGCCGAACGCGGCCTGCTCGGCCCCGGCGATATCGAAGAACATGTGAACAAGCGCCTGTATTGGATGCGCCAGGGCACCGCGCATACCTCGGAACGCTTGTTCCCCAACGGCCGGGTCATCGAATTGATCGGCAACCCCATGCCCGGCGGCGGTTTCGTCATGAGTTTCACCGACATCACCGAGTTCCGTGAGGCCGAGCGTGCGCTCAAAGACGCCAACGAGAGCCTCGAACAACGGGTCGCCGAGCGCACCCGGGAACTGTCCCA
>CBIHQF010000532.1:0-3290 GCA_966211665.1 uncultured Pseudomonas sp.
AGCCATGATCCTGCCCTTGTCCAAACATTGAGCTAGTGCGCAATGTCTAGGTTTCCCTCCCCATCGCGCTCCTTACGGATCGCTACCGATGGCGAGCCAGGGGGTAGCACTCCTTCATTCGTCTATCGGCGAACTACCCAAGACGCTAGAACAGGTCTATAAAAAAGCAAATTCATCGAATATCGGATTGTTATGAGACTCGGACGTTTCGCCTGTACAGCCGTGCTGTCGGGCTTGTTCACCCTGTTGACTGCTTGCTCGTATTTTTCCTCCCCCCCCTCGGTCGAGTTGCGTTCGCTGACGCTGGACATGGCGCCCAAGGCCAACAACGACACACCGTTGGCCGTGGACTTCGTCGCGGTGCAGGATCCGGAGCTGTTCAAGCTGCTGCTGTCGATTCCCGCCAAGCAATGGTTCGAACAACGCGAGCAGTTGCGCCGCGACTACCTCAAGTCCATCGATGTGTGGAGCCTGGAACTGGTCCCCGGCCAATTCATGGAGTCGCGCGATAGTCCAATGGCCGGCAATCCGGCGGTTGGACTTTTGGTGTATGCCGGCTATAACAATCCCGGTACGCACAGACTGCGTTTGGAACAGCAGAAGACGGTCTGGCTACGTTTCGAAAACAAGAATATGCGGTTGCTCGGAGACGCCTCTCAAGATTGAGTAGCGCACGGACACGCGGGCGGGGATGCGACGCTACCTGCAGTACAAAATGGACGTCGGAGGGGGCGTGTCATGAGTGGCATACCGGATGCAATCTGTTGGCATGAAGGCATGCACCTGTTGCCTCAGCATTTCCAGCTGCAGGGCCTGCGCGCCGAGGCCCTCGCCTCGCGCCAAGCGGCGGCGGCGCAGCCGTGGTTCTGGGGCGTCGACTCGCTCGAAGTGGACGAAGCCGCGCTGAGCAGCGGCAAGGTGCGCATCACCGCCCTCGATGCGATTCTCCCCGACGGCTTGCCGGTCGGTTTCGATGCCGCCAGCCGTCGCGTGCTGGAACTGGATGTCATCGAAGCCATCGATGCCTCGCCGCAATGCATGACCACGGTTTACCTGGCCATCGCGCCGCTGTATCGCGCCGGACAATTGGCGCCGCTGGGCGGGCGCTTCCAGTCCGTGGACAGCGAGCCGGTGCCGGATCTGGCCAGCGGCCTGTTTCCCGAACCGATCAATGTCTGGCGCGCCGATCTGCATCTGGTGTGCGAGAGCAACAAGGCCGATTCGGTGTGCCTGCCGCTGCTGCGCATCGGCAAGCAGGGTGGCGGTTACGCCCGCATTCCCTATGTGGCCCCGGCGTCCCGGCTGCTGCCGGAATCGCTGCTGGGGCAAAAGGTCGCCGCGCTCTGCGCGCGCACCCGGGAGAAATGCGTGTATCTCGCCGGACGCTTGCGTCAGGCGCAGCAGGCCGGCAATGCCGAGGATTGCCAGGAAATCGGTCGCCTGCTCGCCGCCCTCTGGGCGCGCCTGCCGGAAGTCGAAGCCGCGCTCGGCAGCCGTGTCGCCGCGCCGGCGACCCTGCACCAGCTGCTGACCGGCATGGCCGGTTCGCTGTGCACGCTCAACCCGCTGGCCGGCGTGCCGGCTTTCGACCCCTTGACCTACGAGGAATTGCTGGCCGGCTACACACCGGTGCTGGATTGGTTGAATGCCACCCTGGACCTGGTGCGCGCCGGTTATCGCACCCTGGCGTTTTCCCGCGACAAGCATGGTTTCTGGATCGATTTACCGGCCCCCGAAGAGCCCTGGAAACGTCTGGTAATCGGTCTGCGCATGCCTGCCGGTGTCGGCGAACGCGCCGCCAGCCAATGGATGGAGAGCGCCATAATCGCCTCTGAAAAACACATAGTCACCCTCGCCCGGCAGCGCATGCACGGCATGCCGCAGCAACCGCTGAGCCGTAGCGAGCAGATCGCTTACAGCGTGAGCGAGGATACCCGCCTGTTCGCCCTGCAAGGGGAGCGGGAATGGTTCGACCCCAGTCAACGTCTGCGCATTCTCGTACCTGGCGGCGGCACCGGCGTCGAACCCTGGGAAGTGGTGCTGTTCGTGCCAGACGCAAACGGCAGCGCCGACGAGTGAGTGCGCGCCATGTCAGATAGCCTCTCACGTTTGCGCAGCGGGTCGATGAATCAAGCGCCCTTGAGCGCGGCTTTCGGTAAGTCCTGGGCCCAATGGCTGGATATCTGGCCCGCGCTGTCCAACTCCACGGAAGGCGCCGAACACGCGGTCGCCCAGGCCGCGACCGAGGCGAGCCGGCTGACTCGCCGGCTCTGGCGCGACGCCTATGCGGCGGTCGGCGATGCGCCCGGGGGCCAGGCCAAGGCGATGGTTTACGCCTTTGTCGGTCTACTCGACGAAACCCTGCTGTTCACTCCCTGGCCGGGCCGCCAGCAATGGCAGGAACAGCCGCTGGAATCGCGTCTGTTCAACAGCCGCGCGGCGGGCGAACGTATTCCGCGGGCGATCAACAAGCTGCTCGGCGAATCCGACCCGGCCACCCGCGATCTGGCCAACGTCTATTTGCAATGCCTGAACCTGGGCTTCCAGGGACGTCTGCGCGGCGCCCGTGGACAGCTTCTGCATGAGAAATGGCGACACGCGCTGTTCGCCTTCGCCTGGCAACGCGACGCCGGCGCGCAGTGGGTCGGACCGATGCTCGAACAACCCGCGGCAATACCGCCGAGCCGGCTGCCGGTGCGGCGCATGTTGCCCGACGGTTTGCGCCTGAGCCTGTTCATCGGCCTGGGGCTGGTGGTGATTCTGGCGATCGGCCATTTGCTCTGGCGCGATATCGCCAGCCGCCTGGAGCATTCGCTCGATCAAGCCGATATCGCCCGGGAGCAGCGGTTATGAGCGGCCTGGAAATAATCTTGCTGGTGGTCGGCATTGTGCTGCTTCTGCTGCTGCTCGGCGCGCTGGCCTGGTGGTTGCGCGGGCGTATCGACGGCGCCGCACGCAGCTGTTATTTCGCCGTGCAGCAAATGGAGCGCGACCTGGGCGTCAAGGACCGCTATCAGACCCCGTGGGTCATGCTGATCGGCGACGAACAGCAGACCGGAGAACTCTGCCGCGGCTGGCGCCTTTCCAGCTCGGGCAAGCCCGGCTGGTTCGGCCGCTGGTGGTACGACAGCGACGCGGCGGTGCTGGCGGTACCGGGTGCCATGTTCAATCACGCCGAAGGAGCCTTGGTGCAAATCGCCGCCTGGTGGCGGTTGTTGCGCATGCTGGTGATGATGCGCGCCGGCCGGCCGCTCGATGCGGTGATCTGGACGATACCGGCCGAACGGCTA